>JAUWTX010000275.1 GCA_030614505.1 Desulfuromonadales bacterium | reverse complement strand
TATTGACGGAGAAGCGCTTGAGATGTGCCAAAGAGGAATAACCGGTACCGAAATCATCGATAGAGATATGGATACCCATGTCACGCAACTGAATAAGGATCCCCACGGCAAACTCGGGATTTTGCATAATAACCGTTTCGGTGATCTCGAATTCAAGGTGTTTGCCAGACAGACCCGTTTCTTCAAGAATATCTTTAACCGTTGCGACAAAATTCTTCGTCTGCAACTGAAAGCCGCTCAAGTTGACGGCAACACGAACCTTGGGCAACCCCTGTTCCTGCCATTTCCGGTTATCCTGACAGGCCCGCCGGATAACCCACTCACCGACCGGGATAATCAGGCCTGTCTCCTCGGCCAGTGCAATAAATTCCGAAGGGGGCAGCATTCCAAGCTCTGGATGCTCCCAGCGTATCAATGCCTCGAGAGCAGTAATCTCGTTACTGACCGCGTCTATTTTGGGTTGATAGACTATGCGGAATTCCTCGTTCTTAATCGCCCGGCGCATGCCACTTTCTAGAGTCATTCGTCTTTCGGAATCGAAATCCATCGACTGATCGTATACCTGGTAATTATTACGACCCTGCGCCTTAGCCTGATACATAGCCGCATCTGCTTTTTTTAATAGAGATTCCGGATCGTCATCATGCACCGGATAGATGCTGATACCGATACTGGTGGTAATAAACAGCTCATGTTCTTCAGCCTGTACCGGCTTGGCAAGAGCTTTGAGAATTTTGTCGGCAACCTGCTCAGCATCCACGGCATGAATGAGATTGACCAGAACAATGGAAAATTCGTCGCCACCGATCCGGGCTACGGTATCGACTTCACGCACACAGCTACGCAGACGTTTACCAACTTCACGCAGAAGGATGTCGCCTACGGCATGACCAAGGGTATCGTTAATGATTTTGAAACGGTCAAGGTCCAGATAAAGGATGCCGCATTTATACTTCTCACGTTTTGCCAGAGCCTGGGCCTGCCGCAAGCGATCAGCAAAATAGAGTCGATTCGGCAGGCCGGTCAACTGATCGTGGTGCGCTATGAAATAGAGCTGTTTCTGGGCTTTTTTGCGCACTGAGACATCTCGGCAAATAATCCAGATAGCATCAGCTTCATCATTCAGGAAGCTGCAGGTAATCGTACCTTCGACGTCAACCGCCACTCCATCCTGAGTCATCAGACGCCCCTCGAGAGGATCAACCCGTTCACCCTTGGTGGCTTTTTCGATCTCAGCCATGCACTTGTGTCGCATTTCATCATCGATGACGTCCCCGAGTGTCAACTTCGACAGTTCACTCCGATCGTAGCCAAGCATGCGCTCCCACGCCCGGTTTGCATAGAGGAACTGCCCATCCGGCTTGACGCTGAAGATTAGATCGTTGGCTCCGTCAAGGAACTCTTTGAGGCGGGCCTCGGTGGCCTGAACCTGTTCATGCCCTCGGCGTAGCACATTCATCAGATAACTGCTGACAACCGCTGAAATGGCATTCAACAGGATGACCCAGAGCCACATCAGAGTTAAAAAGAAACCATGATGATGTAGTCCGGAGTCGATAAACGGCATATCGACGTAAGGCAGAATATTGAAATATTCGCCGACAAGCACCAGGCCATAGCAGCAACCGGCGAACACTCCCAGGGCAAAAACTTGTGCGCGACTTTCGATCAGGATTGCCGCCTCGAAGGTCACCAGGATATAAACCGGCCAGAACCAACTGGCCGCACCACCGCTGAGATGTATCAACAGGGTGACACACAGGTAGTCGAGCAGGACCTGCAGATGATCACTCCAGACCATCTGTGCCATACGCTCAGAGTTGAAATAATAGACGGCATTGTATGCCAGGATAACCAGCAAACTGACTATCAGGCCGACCGTTTGGGACGTGGTCAGGAACCAGCCATAGTCACTGAAAGTGTAGCCAACACCGGCACCGACTCCATAGAGAGCGACAAGCCCGAGAAAGAACCAGCGGGCCTTGGCAAGCAACAAAAACCGCTCCTGACGATCAAGAAGGGGGGTCTTCGTTTTGCTGCTCTGCAGATACTCGCCCAGACTGTCGACCCAGCCTGGGTGCAATGATGATCCTTCTTGTGTGACATGATCCATATTACAGAAACACCCTTTCGCAAACGCAAACGCGTATAAACGTGCAGGAACATGAGCAAACATGCATAAACATATCCAAACATAAAGATTTTTTAAATAAACAGCCAGAAGAAATTTCTCATGGTCTGTGGACATGGAGCCAGAAAGTTAAATTTCACAACCCGCCAGACACCGCTTCAGGACCCGTCAATGCTCTCACCACCCGATTTGCACCCATCATCATGTTAATGACGCTTTTTGGCCGTATCGCAAAGGGACAAACCGTCTTTTGACGTAACGTGCAAAGATAAAACAACGACACAGACACCCCTGATCAGGTATTTTTTACACAATTCAATAACTTGCATGTAATGATTGCGGATTGGCACAGATTATGTAATCAAAATATACGAAAGTCAATATCAAGACGGGGCCACCTCGGTAGCCAATCATCGGCAAGGGCCGAAAATGCCACCCCAACAACAACTCAGCGGAGGTTTTTTAATCATGAAAAAGCTACTCAAACCCTTACTCTTCCTTACTCTTGCAGCCTTCATTGCCACATCAGCACTAGCTGCAGAAGGCGGCAACCCGCGCAAGGGCAAGCACCTTTACAAGAAAAGCTGCAAAAGCTGTCATGGCAGCGGTGGTGAAGGTGGGGAAGTCACACCGATGACCAAAACCCAGGCCCAGTGGGATCGCATCTTCAAGAAGAAAAAGCACGACGAAGAGGCCTGGAAGAAGCTTTCGGAGCAGGACTTGAAAGACATCCAGCAGTTCCTGTTTGATCATGCGGCAGATTCACCCCAACCACAAACATGTGGCTGATTTTTAGCATTAGGGGATCGAAAGCGAATCCAATTAATCCGTTGGAGACATAACCATGAAAAACCGCTTGAGATCCCTTATTTCCTTTTGCCTGGTCCTGCTGATTGCCGGCTTGCTCTCAACATCTGTTGCTCAGGCAGCAATTGAGGGAGGCAATGCTGGCAAGGGGAAAAAACTGGCAAAAGAAAAGTGCAAATTTTGCCACGTGACCGGGGCTGAAGGCGGCATGATGACGCCGCTCTCCAAGACCCAACGACAGTGGGAACGCTTTTAC
>JAUWTX010000102.1 GCA_030614505.1 Desulfuromonadales bacterium | reverse complement strand
GTTGACGACGATGCTTCTGTTCGCAAGGGTCTGTCCAGGCTGCTCCGATCGACTGGCCTGCATGTGGAGACCTTCGCTTCCGCCCAGGACTTCATGAACCGCGAACCTTTCGACGGCAACGTGTGCCTCGTCCTGGATATACGAATGCCGGGACTCAGTGGTACAGACCTGTTCAAGCAACTCTGCAAGGAGGACTACTCTCTGCCTGTTGTGTTCATCACCGGGCATGGCGACATCCCCACAGGTGTGCAGGCAATGAAAGAGGGCGCAGTCGATTTTCTGACCAAGCCGATTGACGGTGAGGAATTTCTCAGTGCCGTTCATACCGCTCTAGCAAGGGGTGCTGTTGAGCACGAGAAGCACATCGATGAAACTCACACCAGACAACTGCTGCGGACTCTCACTGAACGGGAGTACGAAGTGTTGACCTACGTGATTACCGGTATGCTCAATAAACAGATCGCCTATGACCTTGACATCAGCGAAAAGACGGTAAAAGTGCACCGTGGCCGCGTCACAGAAAAACTGGGCGTGCGTTCTGTCGCCGGGCTCGTCCGCCTCGCCGAGAAGGCTGGTGTTCAACCTGCGGAAACCACTACTTCCTGATTTATCCCTCCTGTTTGTCTCATCTTTCTCTCTTTTCGAATGTACGACCAAGGTCCAATAGCGCCACCTCAAATTCTTTGTTAGCTTGACCTCATGACGGCAACTGTGAGCGCAAGTATCTACATCGTCGATGACGATCTCTCTGTCCGCAGAAGTCTCGCCAGAGTTATCCGGTCTGCAAATCTTCATGCGGTTGTCTTTGCGACGGCAGACGAATTCTTCCAGAGCAATTATGAGACCAGCAATAGTTGCCTTGTCGTGGATGCAAAGATGCCGGGGAGCAGCGGTCTGGATATGCTCTCAAGGCTTCGCAGCGAGCATATTGCGATACCGGTCATTGTTGTTACAGCCCATGACGATTCTAAAACAAGAGCTGATGCGGAAGCCGCTGGCGCAATAGGTTTCTTCAGAAAGCCGGTCGATGCAGAGGCTCTACTGGATGCAATCACATGGGCTTTGAGTCAACAGGAAAAGACGAAGCACTGAACGGGCTGAGCTAAAGAGTGAAAACCTGACAAAAAACAATCTGATCAGATGACCTAGGTATGAGGTCATCGCGCGGGCAATCACGAATTAAAAGGATAGCAAAATGACGGAGAGCACGACAATAGTTAAAGAGCGTATTTTCCGAGGCAAGCCCGTGCAGCGCATGCATGTGATGGTGAAGCCCACGGGGCCACTCTGCAACCTCGATTGCACCTCCGGCTAATACCTTTCCAAAGAGTACCTGTTCGGAAAACCTGAAAACTGGAGTATCTCCGACGAGACCCTCGAGGTATTTATTCGCCAATATTTTGAAAGTCAGAATTATAAGGAAGTGGTCTTCTCGTGGCAGGGCGGCGAGCCTACCCTCCTCGGGCTCGATTTCTTTAAAAAAGTTGTCGCGTTGCAGAAGAAGTACTGTCCACCCCATGTCCGCTGCGAGAACGATCTCCAGACCAACGGCACACTACTCGACAACAACTGGTGTAAGTTCCTTTACGAGTACAATTTCCTCGTCGGCCTTTCCATCGACGGGCCCAAACACCTGCATGATCTCTATCGTAAAGACAAATCAGGTCAAGGGAGCTTCGATAGCGTCTTCCGTGCTGCAAAGCTGCTGAAAAAGTACAAGGTGAACTTTGCAACGCTGAGCTGCGTCAACCGGGTCACGGCAAAACACCCGCTCGCAGTCTACCGGTTTCTGCGTGACAAGGTGGGCACTAAACGGATTCAGTTTATCCCGATTGTTGAGCCAGTGAGCTTTCGGAATGTTGCGCCCCAACATTGGGATGAGCGCTTGATGCCAACACTCGGCACGGATCGGGCGAGACCCGGGACAGCCGGATCGGTTGTGGAAGAGTGGAGTGTTGATCCCGACGACTGGGGAGAGTTTCTCTGCCGTGTTTTCGATGAGTTCTGTCAGAAGGATGTGGGCAAAATCTATGTGAACTATTTCGAGGCGGCGGTTGAGACCTGGATGGGTCACGTGTCGCCGCTCTGTACGCAAAGCCCTATGTGCGGTAAAGGGCTGGCCCTGGAGCATGATGGGTCCGTCTATGCCTGCGACCATTATGTCTACCCTGAGTACCGGGCCGGCAACATATTGGAGAAGTCCCTTTCGGAGATGGCTTTTTCGAAGCGGCAGGAAAAATTCGGCAAGATGAAGGAGGGCATGCTTCCTGACAGATGCAGAAAATGTGCATACGAGTTCACCTGCTTCGGAGAGTGTCCAAAGAACCGCTTCATCAAGACTCCCGAGGGTGAGATTGGGTTGAACTACCTGTGTAGTGGGTGGAAAAAGTTCTTCTCCCATATCGACCAGCCCTTGCAGAGCATCGTACGGGGGGCGGGCGAATCAGTCATCAAAGATGTTCGCACGTTTGCGGCAGACCACTGGCAACCGGAGAGACAACAATGAAATGGCAACAGCACAGCAATGACAACGGTTTCTATCGCCTGGACGTCGAGGCAGGCTGGTCCGAGCTTACCGCTGATTACGACGATATTGTAGCCGAGTATGTGAAGGTTCGAATACCGGGTTTCCGACCAGGGAAGGTTCCGCGGAGCGTGGTCGAGCGGCGCTTTCAAGGTGAGATCAGTGACGATCTATCACGTCGAATCGTTCAGCGTTTTGGTCGCGAGGCTATCCAGGAGGCTGGCATCAAAGTCTTGGGGCCAGCGGAGGCTGAGGAGGTTGAGTGCAAAAAGGGCCAGAGTTTCCGTGCCCGACTCTGCTTTTATCAAAGGCCGGAAATCGACCTGCCGGAGATCAGCAGCCTGAAAATTGATGCCGATGGAAGTGACCCCCACGACCAGGTCTCCCACCATTTGCTGGACATGGTGACCTTCGAAATCCCCGACAGGGTGATCAAGGACGACCTCACCTTGGCGGGTAGTGATAATTGCGAGGCAGGCAGCGAGGAGTGGCAGGCAGCAAGTGACCGGATCAAGCTGATGCTGATCCTTAAGCAGATCGCTCAGCAGGAAGGCATCGAGGTGGACAAGGTAGATGTCAATGATCGCATCGCCGAGAAAGCAGTGGAATTCGGTACGACGAAGAAGTCATTGCAGACAGAACTTGAGAAAGGCGGAGGGGTGAAGCGTCTCAGGGATATGTTACTTGCCGAGAGCACACTCGATTATTTGATCGAGCAGAACGCGTAACGAAGATGGGACCAAGAGTGTCCAAGAAGATCAATGTTCAGACACTTGTACGAGCTTGTTTCCCCTTCTCCACAAATGTATACACCAAGCAAAGGAGGTTAACATGAAGCACAAAACTGGGTTAAGAAGAAAAGCTGTCAAGTGGGCAACCGTGGGGTGCGTTCTGGCAACGTTTGCTGTTACTACGGCAGTAACGGCGGCACACGCGGATTCATCATCCAAGCAGAAGCCCAACATAGTAGTCATCTGGGGAGATGACATTGGGCAAAGCAACCTCAGTGTCTACACGAAGGGGATGATGGGCTATCAAACGCCCAATATCGACCGTATCGCCAATGAAGGGATGGTTTTCACCGACTACTACGCTGAGCAGAGTTGCACTGCAGGTCGTTCGGCCTTCATCCTTGGCCAGAGTGTTTATCGAAGTGGGCTTAGCAAGGTGGGAATGCCTGGTGCTGACCTCGGCATAAAGAAGGAAGATCCCTCGCTTGCAACGCTGCTGAAGGCTCAGGGTTACGCCACAGGACAATTCGGCAAGAACCACCTGGGAGATAAAGACGAACACTTACCAACGGCCCATGGCTTTGTCGAGTTCTATGGAGCCCTCTATCACCTGAACGCTTCAGAGGAGCCTGAACTGCCTGATTATCCGAAGGATCCCGAGTTCCTGAAAAAGTTCGGGCCCCGGGGTGTGATCCATAGTTTTGCCTTGCCAGATGGAACCCAGAAAATCGAAGATACCGGCCCACTGACTAGAAAGCGTATGGAAATAATCGATGACGACTTCGCTGCCCGGTCAGTAGAATTTATAGAGAAACAGGTGAAGGCCGATAAGCCATTCTTCGTCTGGGTGAATTTCACCCATATGCATTTTCGAACTTATGTGAAACCAGAAAGCCAGGGCCAGGCTGGTCGCTGGCAGAGTCCGTACCACGACACCATGATCGACCACGACAAGAACGTCGGCACGGTAATCGATAAACTCGATGAACTCGGCATTACCGACAACACAATTGTCCTCTACAGCACTGACAACGGCCCGCACATGAACAGTTGGCCTGATGCTGGCATGACACCTTTCCACGGTGAGAAGAACTCTAACTGGGAAGGGGCCTACCGAGTGCCAGCTATGGTCCGCTGGCCTGGTAAAGTCAAGGCTGGTTCGATTTCTAACGACATCATGTCGCATATGGATTGGATGCCAACTTTTCTTGCAGCCGTAGGCGAACCTGACATCAAAGAAAAGTTAAAGAAGGGCTACAAAGCTGACGACACGAAATATAAAGTTCATCTCGATGGTTATAATTTCCTCCCTTACCTAACTGGCAAAGAGCAGAAGAGTCCACGTGAGGAGTTCTTCTACTTCTCCGATGATGGTGACCTGCAAGCTCTTCGCTATGATAACTGGAAGGTTGTATTCGCCCAGCAGAGAGCACCAGGAACCATGTTGGTCTGGAGTGAGCCTTTGGTGAATACGCGTATACCATGGTTGTTCAACCTGCGGACTGATCCCTATGAGCGGGCGGCAGCTACCTCGAACACCTACTGGGACTGGTTCTTGGACCATGCTTTTCTGCTAGTACCCGCGCAGTCATATGTCAGTAAGTTCCTGGGCACGTTCGAGGAGTTCCCGCCGCGTCAGAAAGCGGCCAGCTTTACTCTTGATAAGGTTCTGGATCAACTCCAGCAGTCTACAAGCCCCTGATCCTTCGACAAGATTGGGTGTCAGCATGTAGATACCTGAGAGCAACTGACCCGGCTATGGTCGGGTCAGTTGCAGGTTCTTTCGGTAACCTTATGTTTAATTGGTAACGCGGGTAGGTTTGAAGTTAAAGGAGATCACTTTACATGGACTCACTTCGTCTTTTTGTTTTATCAACGCTGATTGTCTGTCTGTTGCCACTCTCTGGTGAAGCTGCCGGCCTCTGGCTCTATGAACAGGCTACGCCGGACATGGGCTCTGCGTCTGCTGGGCGGGTAGCTCTGGCTATGGATGCCTCCACTGCCTCTGTCAACCCGGCCGGGATGACACGACTTGATCGCTCCCAGATGCTGGCTGGCATCCAGATGCTCTACGTCAAAACCGAGTTCGATACGGAATTTGCTGAGTTTGGTGGAGGTGATGGCGGCAACGCTGGCGGCTGGGTGCCGGCAGCTTCATTCTCATATGTGCATAACATCTCACCAGATCTACGACTAGGTATCACCCTCGGGTCCTTTTTCGGCTTATGTCTTGATTACGGCAAGAGTTGGGCCGGTCGTTACTATGTTCAGGAAGCAGAGTTCCTGACTGTCGGCATCAACCCGGGAGTTTGCTATAGGATCAATGAGCAATGGTCGATTGGGGCCGGATTCAGTGTAATCAATTCTCATCTCGAGCAGAAGGTCGCGATACGCAACCTGGGGCCAGATCAGCCAGACGGTCAATTAAAACTTGAAGATGATGATTGGGGCTTTGGTTACAACCTGGGTGTCCTCTATGAACACAATGACAGGACACGTCTTGGGTTGACTTATCGCTCGGAAATCGACTTCGAGTACAAGGACGCGGCAAGTATGAAGGGGTTGCAGCCCCCCTTGAATGGCATTGCCGATATAATCGGTTTGAGCGGTAGCAAGGTGGCTCTGGAGATGAACCTGCCGCAGGCTGTCATGTTCAGCGCCTATCATAAAGTTACGGATCGGTTGGCATTGTTGGGCAACATCGGCTGGCAGGAGTGGAGTTCTTTTGGTGACACAGCTATCTCGTTGTCATCAGAAACGACCACGAAGTTGACCCAGGACCGCAACTTCGACGATACATGGCACTTCGCCCTCGGCTTTCAGTATGAGATAGACGATCCCTGGTTGCTGTCTATGGGCATCGCCTATGATGAATCACCGGTCAGTGACAGCGACCGGACACCTGATATGCCGTTGGACAGACAATGGCGCTATGGGACAGGCATTCAGTATAATCTCAGTGAGGATATGACAGTGGGGTGCGCCTATGAATTTCTTGATCTCGGGGACGCCGAGATCGATCAGAACCGGGGTGCACTCGCCGGAGAAATCGTGGGTGATTATTCATCAAATTATATCCACTTTTTCAATGTCAACATGATTAAACGTTTCTGAGCAATTGATGTCCCCTTTGCGAGTTGTACCGATATGGTATCTGCCAGGTGAGTTGCTGGCGGCCAGTCATTGATAGCCAGACCATTGGTCTTGCCTTTCACTTCTAAAAACTAACAAACCAGAACAAATGGAGGAAACAATGAAAACGGCCCTTCGAAATTTCAAATTTGCAATCGTTCTTCTTGCTGCTATCGGTTTGGTCGGCTGTGCTGCCAGTGGCATGAAAGATGTCGAACAGAGCGGATTTCTTCAAGACTACAGCCAACTCAAGCCGGGGACCGATGATCAGGCTGCGCTCGTTTATATGAAGCCCGGGGTCGATTTCAAGTCTTATAGCAAGATCATGTTTGAGCGGGTCACAGTTTAAATTTCACCAACGGCAGAAAGTAGTGAACTCGACCCGACTGTTCTTAAGGAATTGTCCGACTATTACCAGAATGCCCTGCTCGAAGCGGTGAAAGATGGTTATGAAGTCGTCGATCAACCCGGCCCGGGTGTACTCTGGGTCCGCGTGGCGATCACCGATGTGGAGCCGTCCAACCCGACGGCCAACACCATGTCTTCCATCGTCCCTGTCGGGCTTGTGGTCGCTGGAGCCACCAAGGCTGTCAGTGATGCTAATCTTGGAACCGGTGAAGCTGCTACGGAAATGGAGGTTCTCGACTCCATAACCAAGGAACGTCTGGCTGCTGCCGTTGACCGTCGCCAGGGCGGCAAGGCTGCTTTCCGTGGTAAGTGGGTAGATACCGAACAGGCCTTCGATTACTGGGCAAAGCGTTTCCGC
>JAUWTX010000022.1 GCA_030614505.1 Desulfuromonadales bacterium | reverse complement strand
TGTTCGTATTAAATCAGCTCTCAGCTCGAGAAAAGTGCACATCCCGCTGCGGGAATGGGATAGTGATACCGGCATCCTGCAGAGCCTTGTGGACTGCCATGTTGCCACGATAAAGAGTCTGGAAATATTTCTTGGTCGGCACCCAGTAACGCATACCCAGATCAATAGAGGAGTCCCCGAAGGCTTCAATGCCAATCTGTGGCGGCGGTTCACTACAAATGTCGTCAATACCGGACAAAGCCATTTGTATCGCCGCTATGGCTTTTTCCGGGTCGTCCTGGTAACTGATTCCGACAGTTCCCTCAACGATTTTATTGGCGAAAGAGTTAACCTGGATCTCTCCGACAATATGTTTGTTGGGGATGGTGATTTTTTCGTCGTCTTCAGTGATGAGGATAGTTGTCGCCAGGTGGATTTCGTCAACCAGGCCGCTTACACCACCAATGTTGATCGTATCTCCGATAACAAATGGTCGTGACATGATAATGACCAGTCCAGCTCCATAGTTGGATACCGGGCCGGCAAGGGCAAAGCTGGTGCCGTAGGCGAGAGCACCAAGAGCGGCGATGAAGGGTGCGATCGAGATGCCGAACTTGCCGATGGCTACAATGATGACAAAGGTCAGGACCAGGATTTTGACAACACTGCCAAGGAAGCGCGACAGAGTGATATCAACATTTTTCTTCTCGCACAGTCTGGTCACCAGTCGACCCAGCCAGCTCGCCAGTTTGGCACCGACGATCAGGATGATAATGGCACCCAGAATCTGGAAGCTGTAGTTGATTATAAACTCTGCGGCAACATTGTAGACTTGCTGGATTGTTTCCAACTCGTTTTTCATGGGAACCTCCGGAGTTGATTTTAACGGTCTTTGGTTGATGTCAGCACAATCTGGATGCGACGGTTCTGGGCGCGTCCTTCTGCCGTGCCGTTGCTGTCTATTGGTCGGTATTCACCGTAGCCTACAGCGGAGAGACGTTCGCCTGGGATGCCGGATTTGTCCTGCAGGAAGTGCAGAACCGTGGTCGCCCGTGCTGTGGAGAGTTCCCAGTTCGTCGGGTATCTTTGGGTAAGGGTGCCGCGAATAGGGACATTGTCGGTGTGTCCTTCGACCTGGATATCCTTGTCAACTGCTGATTTGAGAATGTCGCCGATTTGTTGCAGAACTTTGATGCCGGCTGATTTGAGAGCTGCTTTGCCGGAGTCGAAGAGGATATTGTCAACGACGTTCACCGTCAGCTTGCCCTTGAGTTCGGATATTTTTACCTCGCCCCGCTGGATCTCCTCTTCGAGGTTGCCGACCAGTTCATCGTAGGTGCCTTGGACTTCTGCAAGGCGAGCTTCGCGAGCCAGGCGCTCAGCTTCGAGTTGTTGATGCAATACATTGCCTTCTTCGGTAAGTCGATCAACGTTCTGCCGCATTTCTGCCATGGCAGCGCCGGCTTCAGCGCTGCGATGGGCAAGAACCTTTTCTACCCGGTCGAGATCTGCCCTGGCACGCATGAGGTCTTCTTGCAGCAGCTTGCTGCGTTCAATCGCTTCAAGCAGGCGCTGGTTGAGGCTGTCATTGCGTTCTGCCAACTGGTTTTTGTCTGTTTTTAACCTTTCGTAATCAGCCTCAAGGCCTTTGATGACAGACTGGAGATGCTGGTTTTCGTCAAGCTTCTGCTGGTGCGTTGACTGACTGACACATGCGGACAGAGTCGCGGCAACTATGAGAATAAGGCCGAATTTGAAGTAAGATTTCACGAGAGGCTCCTTAACAGTATGGAAAATTGAAGTCCATGTGGCTATCCCTATTGTTGGCGATTTCAGCATAAATGTAAAGGCTTGGGAATAGGCATGGTTACAGGGTTTTCAGTTGCTTGTCGAAGTTTCGCTATGTTATAAAATAGCACCTGAATTCGTTGGAATCTAATCTATGAACTCAATTATTCTCGATCCTATTCTGCGTCGTGCCCTCGAAGAGGATATCGGCACCGGTGATGTGACCACCCTGGCGACTATCGAACCCGGCACTCAGGCGAGTGCTGAGCTGGTGGCCAAGGAAGATTTTATTCTTGCCGGCATCGATGTTGCGCAGCGGGTCTTCCAGTTACTCTCCGCAGAAACCGCTTTTGAAAAACTTATCACTGACGGACAATCCGTCAAGCGTGGTGATGTGCTTGCCTGGATCAAGGGGGATGCTGCTGTTCTTCTCCAGGGGGAACGTGTGGCCCTCAATCTGCTACAGCGAATGTGTGGGGTCGCGACCCTGACAGCGGCCTTTGTTCGTCAAGTCGAAGGAACTCATGCCATTGTTGTTGATACCCGCAAAACGACCCCGGGACTGCGTGTCCTGGAAAAATATGCTGTGCGTATGGGTGGTGGTGGTAATCACCGGATGGCTCTCTATGATGCTGTCTTGATCAAGGAAAATCATGTTGCGGCTGCAGGCGGAATTACGGCTGCTGTTGCTCGTGCCCAACAGCGTGTGCCACACACCCAGAAAATTGAAGTCGAAGTTCGTAACCAGGATGAGGTCGCCGAAGCCCTTGCTGCAGGTGCCGACATTCTGCTCCTTGATAATATGACATTGGCAGAATTAGTTACAGCGGTCGAGCAGGTCGGGACCCAGGCCATTACGGAAGCTTCCGGTGGCGTCAACCTGGAAACCGTTCGGGCCATTGCCGAAACCGGTGTCCAGCTGATCTCTGTCGGTGCGCTGACGCATTCTTATCGCGCTGTTGATATCTCCATGCTGTTTGTTTAACGTTCATTCTGAAATGCTGGATGGATGCTAAGTCGTCGAACCACTCTTTTCTCAACGAAGGTCAGGAGCTGAAACTGTAATTGATGAGGAACCCGGCGCCGCGTGAAACCATTTTGACTCTTTTTAGTCAGACTCCTGACGGTTTTGTCTCCGGTGAACGGATCAGTGCTGAATTGGGGGTTTCACGGACGGCAGTGTGGAAGCATATTCGTAGTCTGCGTCAAGCGGGTTACCTGATCGAAGCGATACCGTCACGAGGTTATCAATTGCTGCAGACTCCCGATGTCCTGATGCCGGAAGCGATCCAGTCCGGGCTTGAATGCCGATGGGTTGGTTCCCGGGTACACTGTTTCGATGAGACCGATTCCACCAATCTACAGGCTTGCCGTCTGGGAGATGAGGGTGCAACTGATGGCCTGGTAGTAATTGCCGACCGCCAGAGCTCTGGTAAAGGCCGGATGGGGCGCCGATGGGAGTCTCCAGGTGGTGTCAACCTGTATGCTTCGATTCTGTTGAGGCCACCGATTCTGCCTTTTGAAGCGCCTAAGCTGACGTTCCTTTCGGCAGTGGCTGTTTGTCGTGCCATCAATATTTGCACCGGGCTGCAACCGACAGTCAAATGGCCCAATGACATCCTCTTGAATGGTGCGAAAGTTGCCGGCCTCCTCAATGAGATGAGTTCGGAAACCGACCAGGTTCACTACGTTGTACTGGGAATTGGCGTTAATCTGAACATGAACGCCGAGCAGTTCCCGGAAGGTCTGCGTTACCCGGCAACATCGCTTGCCATAGTTGCCGGGCAGGTGATCTCACGGCTTGATTTCACCCGCACTCTGCTGCAGGAAATAGATGCTTTGTACCAGATTTACCTGGAGCAGGGGAGTACACCGATTCTGTCCGCCTGGACGGAACTCTGTGATCTGACCGGTAAATCTGTGCAGGTGGATTGCAACGAGTCGCAGGTTGAAGGGACCATGATCGGTCTGGCCGAGGATGGGGCATTGCTGGTACGGACTGCTGCTGGTAAGATAGAGAGTATTTATGCTGGGGATGTGCGTCCGGCTTAAAAAGCCGGAACGAGGAACGCGGAACGAGGAACGAGTGATGGGACAAGAAACAATCTTCTTTGATTTTGCTTTTACCGCGTCCCGCGTCCCGCGTCCCGCGTCCCGGGGTTTACAATGCTCCTAGTCATAGACGTCGGCAATACCAATACGGTTCTGGGTTTATATCGGGACAAGGAACTTGTACACAGTTGGCGCCTGACGACTGATAAGGCGCGTACAGCGGATGAGTGGGCCATGGTGATCCATGAACTGTTCAGCCTTAACGGGTTTCATTTCCCTGATATTGGTAATGTGATCATCTCCTGTGTTGTGCCGCCGTTGCTGAATACGCTGGAGACCCTTTGCGATACGTATTTCAAATTGCAGCCGCTGGTCGTTGGCCCGGGGATCAAAACCGGCATGCCGATTCACTATGACAACCCCCGCGAGGTTGGTGCCGATCGTATCGTCAATGCTGTTGCCGCCTACGCCAAGAAGCAGTCCAGCCTGATCGTGGTGGATTTCGGTACAGCGACTACCTTTGATTATCTTTCGAAACGGGGTGAATATCTGGGTGGTGCCATTGCTCCAGGCTTGAGTATCTCTGCTGAAGCTCTTTACGAACGGGCCAGTAAACTGCCAAGAGTTGAGATCTGCTGCCCACCGCAGATCATTGCCAAGAATACAGTCAACAGTATGCAAGCAGGACTGTTTTACGGCTATGTCGGTCTGGTTGACGGAATTGTCGGCCGGATGAAGCAGGAGTCGCGAGAGAATCCCCGTGTAATTGCCACCGGGGGGCTGGCGAGTCTGATTGCACCTTATAGCCAAACCATTGATGAAGTTGACAACAGCCTCACTCTGGAAGGTTTGCGGATCATTTATGAACGCAACCATGCTGCGGAGCGGGAATCTTTAAACAAATAATTATGATGCAATCGAAAAAAAATCTTGAAGAGCATTGAAAGGAGAGATCATGGCAAAGTTTGAAACTGAAAAACTGCGCAACCTGGGTATCGTCGGACAAGGGGATGCTGGTAAGACCTCCCTGGTTGAGGCCATCCTGTTCAACACCGGTATGACTGATCGCCTTGGCAAGGTTGATGATGGCTCGTCCAACATGGACTTCGAGCCCGAGGAGACCAAGCGCAAAATCACGATCACTTCGAAGCTGCATCATTGCGAATGGAACGACCATGATCTGCATATTGTTGATACCCCCGGTTACACCAACTTTCTGCATGACACACGTGCCTGCATGCGCGTGCTGGGCGGCGCCGTATTGTTGGTCTCTGCAGTAGACGGCGTTAAGGCCCAGACCCAGACTCTCTGGAAATGGGCCGACGAATTTGAGGTGCCGCGCATTGCCTTCATTAACAAGCTCGACCGCGAGCGTGCCGATTACCTCAAGGCTGTCGACGATTTGGAGACTTCCCTGGGTTGTCGCCCGGTAGCTGTCAATATGCCGATCGGAGAGGAAGATGATTTCAAAGGGGTTATCGACCTGATTGCAATGAAGGCCAGACTCTATAAGTTCGACGAAAAGGGTACTTATGACGAAGTCGATATCCCGGCCGAGTATCAGGATGAAGCTGATCGCTTGCATGTGATGTTGATGGAAGCCTGCGCAGAAGCCGATGACGAGCTGATGGAAAAGTACCTCGACACCGAAGACCTGTCCGACGAGGAGATCCTGCGTGGTTTGCGCGAAGGGACTCTGACTGGTGTATTCATCCCGGTTTTCTGTGGCAGTGCAACGGCCAATATAGGCATTCGTCAACTTCTTGATTATATCGTCATCTGCATGCCTTCACCGATTGACAAAGGCACTCAATACGGTACCAATCCCAAGAATGGTGAAGCAGAAGAGCGCCGTCCCGACCCGAAGGAACCCTTCTCGGCGATGGTTTTCAAGACAATCAGCGATCCCTTCACCGGTAAACTGAACCTTTTCAGGGTTTACTCAGGGACTGTCAAATCGGATTCCTCAGTTTTTAACCCCAACAAAGATTGCAACGAACGACTTGGCCAGATTCTGCTGCCTGAAGGCAAAAAGCAGAAGCCGGTCCGCGAAGCGGTGGCCGGGGATATCGTCGCGATTGCCAAGCTGAAAGTAACCACCACCGGGGATACCCTGTGCGATGCGAACAAACCGATCCTCTACGAATGCCCGGTGAATATGAAGCCGGTTATCTCTTTTGCCTTAGAGGCAAAGAGTAAAGGTGATGAAGAAAAGATCTTCAGCGGGCTTTCACGGCTGACGGAAGAAGACCCGGCCTTGAGTATCCAGCGGAAGGAAGAAACCAAGGAGATGATTATCTCCGGTATGGGGCAGGTTCATGTCGAAGTGGCCGTTGAAAAGCTGAAGCGCAAGTATGGCGCTGAAGTCATTCTCAAGGAGCCGAAGGTGCCTTATCGCGAGGCGATCAAGAAGAGTGTTGAACAGCACTATCGTCACAAGAAACAGTCGGGTGGCCGTGGCCAATTCGCAGATGTGCATATTCGCCTGGAGCCGAAGAAGCGTGGCGAGGGTTATGAGTTTATCGATAAGGTTGTAGGCGGCGTGGTGCCCCGTTCATATATCCCTGCGGTCGATAAAGGGATCCGGGAAGTGATGCTCAAAGGCCCGCTGGGCGGTTTCCCGGTTCAGGATTTTAGTGTCACACTCTATGATGGTTCTCATCACTCGGTCGACTCTTCCGAAATGGCCTTCAAGATTGCAGGTTCCATGGCATTCAAAAAGGCGTGTGAAGCTGCCAGCCCGATTCTGCTTGAGCCGGTTATGGAAATGGAAATCACCGTCCCTGACGAATGTGTTGGTGACGTGATCGGTGATATGAACTCTCGTCGAGGCAAAGTCCTCGGTATGGACCCCCAAGGGGGCAGTCAGGTGGTCAAGGCCCAGGTGCCGATGGCTGAGGTCCTGAAGTATGCCCCGGAGCTACGCTCCATGACATCTGACCGCGGACTCTTTACCATGGAGTTTTCGCATTATGAAGAAGTCCCTTCTCATCTGATGGCGAAATTGCTGGAGGAGCTCAAGAAGAAGGAAGAATAACGCCTCGGGCGTTCGTACCCAGATTTATGGAATTTGAGAGCGAATAGCAGAACAGGAGGCTTCACATGCCTGACAAGGACCAGTTTACTTTTGACGATGATGATGGTTTTCCGGAAACCAATCTGGGCGACCGGAACAATTCACAGCTGTCAGATCCGAACGATGATTTTCCGGAGAGTGACTTGAGTGCCGCTTTTTCTGATGGTGAGCACGAGGTTGAGCAGCCGTCCCAGGAAGAACCTGAGCCCAAGGTTAAGAGTGGCGGCAGTTCCGGCATGAGGATCCTTCTGATGGTCGTACTGCTGGTCGTTGCCGGCGGTGCAGGTGTTTATTATTTCATGGACTTAGGTGGTACAACTCCTGCTGTTCCTACGGTGGCGGTCCCTGCTCAGAAAGCTACAAAGTCTGTTGCTTTGCCACCGCAACCGGCCAAGGCTCCAGCTGCACCGGCCAAGGCTCCAGCCACACCGGCCAAGGCCGAGCCGGTTACAAAGACTGTCACTGTAGCAGTTCCGCCACCGCCTCCACCTGCTGAGCCGGTAGCCAAGGCTGATAATAAGGGAACCCCGGTCAAACAATCGCCGGTTGCGGTGAAACCGCAACCAGCACCTGCGCCACAGCCTGTAGAGAAGGCGTCCGCAGATAAGGCTGTTGCAGAAAAACCAAAATCAGTACCTGCTAAGCAACCGACGGCCCAGGTTTCCGTGCCGGCACCTAAGCCAGTGGCTGCTCCTCAAACAAAGGTTGTCGCTGTAAAACCGACCCCCAAGCCTGTGCCTGCTCCGCAAAAAGCTGTAACGCTTGTGCCGGCCAAGCCAAAACCTGCGGTGTCGCCCAGCCAAGTGCTGGTGTCGCCAAATCAAGTGACAGGTGGTGCCTACGCACTGGATGCCGGCTCTTATCTTCTGGAATCGAACCGGAAGTCACTGGCAGCAAAGATCAAAAAACTCGGTTATGAACCGATTGTCACACCGGTAGATGCAACTCTGGATATGACGCGCCTGCGTCTTGGAACGTTTGGCAAGGATGAAGTGCAGGAAGCCCTCGACTTTGCCCGAACAATCGAGTCGGGGTCTTATAGTGCCCCTGCAGGTGACCGTTACGTTATTTATGCCGGGACTTTCCTGAAGTCACGTAATGTCGAAAAGCTGACTAAGCTTTTTCTCGCAGAGGGGATCAAGGTCTATCCGGAACCTGTTCAGGTCGTTAGAACCCTGAGCCGAATTCGCTTCGGCAGCTTCGCAACCAAAGAGGATGCTGCTGCAGCAGCCCGTGAGGTTGGCGAGGCTGGCTTGAAAGCAGTGGTAGTCAAATCTAAATAGTTTCCCTCCTGAATTTCTGGCAGCTCTGGTAGTCTGACAAGCTGCTGGATGAGTACTAACTGCTTGCGGAGTTGTATTGATTCATGGCACAAGCTGAATCAACCACAGTGCGTTTGAAGGTTTCTTCTGAAATCGCACGTATAGTGAAACCTGGAGCCCCTCGCGATGTCCAATTGGCGGCAGCGCGTGGGGCTCTTCCCCTTGCCGGCAAAGACCTTTTGACGGTTCTCTTCTTCCTCTGTAACAACCGTGATGCCGAGATCAAGAAATCGGCAATAAAGACCTTGCGCCAGTTGCCAGAGACGATTCTGACACCGGTTCTCAAAGATGAATCTTTGCATCCACAACTGCTGGATCTGCTGGTCAGGGCCAGGATGTCTGATGTCGAATTGATGGCGGAGGTCATTATGCATCCATCGACCTCTCTGAATTCACTTCTCAACCTTGCCAAGAAATCTCCTCCTGGGGTTTTGGAGCGTCTCGCTGCTCATCAGAAGCTATTGGATCAGAACCCACAACTGGTTGAGGCCCTTATTGCTAACCCTGCCGTTGAGAAGGCGTTGAAGTTTAAGCTGGGTTGGCAGGCTCCGGACCAGGAGCAGAGAGAGAAAGACTCGGCCGATGATGATGAGGATGGCGCTGACGATGAAAATGAGGGCCGCAGTCAGACAGAGGCAGAGGCCTTGATGGAGGAGGCGGAGCAGGAGGGTTTGTCAAAATATCAGATTGCTCTCGAGCTGAAGGTGGCTGAAAAGATCAAAATGGGTCTGACCGGTGACAAGGAATGGCGTAACATCCTGATGAAGGAGTCAAATAAACTGGTACAGGGTGCAGTCATGAAGAATCCAAGGATCACTGACGGTGAGGTTCTGATGGTGGTCAAGAACAAGACCTCCAGTGATGATTTGATCCGTATCGTTCTGCTTAACAGGGATTGGATAAAGAACTACGAAATAAAAAAAGCTCTGGTGGTACATCCAAAGACACCGGTACCGAAAGCCT
The DNA here is from genome assembly GCA_030614505.1 of Desulfuromonadales bacterium. Classification (GTDB taxonomy): domain Bacteria; phylum Desulfobacterota; class Desulfuromonadia; order Desulfuromonadales; family BM103; genus M0040. The sequence continues at coordinate 5,406 of JAUWTX010000022.1, read as the reverse complement.
TACGTTACGTTAGTTTTCTGACGATGAAAGATCTCAAGCATTTATCTAAAAGCCGTCAGGTTTCCAACATTGTTATGTCTGCAGCTCGCAAGGAACTGGAAAAGAGAATCAAGAAACAAGGCGGATGAATGATCTGTAGCTGGGGGCTGGAGACTGGGGGCTGGAAACAGGAGCTTGCACAGCAAACTGTAGGTAGTTAAATCCAAAAGAAGGCTAAGTGAAGGTAATTATGAAAGAAATTGTAGCAGTTTGTACCAGCAAATCAAAAGGTGAGCGCAAAATGGACGTCGGTCAATGTGAACTGCAGAAAGGATTTGGCCTGGTTGGTGATGCCCACGGTGGCGACTGGCATCGCCAGGTCAGCCTCCTGGCTATTGAGAGTATCGAAAAGATGCGTGCTGCCGGGCTCGATGTCGGCCCGGGTGATTTTGCCGAGAATCTCACGACCCGAGGAATTAATTTGTATACCCTGCCTATTGGGACAAGGTTGAAAATCGGTGTTTCAGCCTTGTTGGAGATGACCCAGATCGGCAAGGAGTGTCATGATCGGTGTGCCATTTATGAGCTGGCTGGTGACTGTGTTATGCCGCGGGAAGGCGTTTTTGCCACTGTTCTGGAAGGTGGACCGGTGAAAACTGGTGATGCTGTGGAAATTCTTGAACCTGTTGTTGACCCTGAGAGCCCAATGAATGACCGGGGTGCCCAATGAAAGAGTCAGATACGTTTCATATCGGTGTCGTTACGCTCTCGGATAAGGGTTCGCAAGGCCAGAGAATCGATGAGAGTGGTCCGGTTGTTCGGAAGCTGCTGGAGCCTGTCGGTTATGTGACTCATGATTTAATACTTCCTGATGATATTGAATCAATCGTCAGCGTTCTGACCGACTGGTCCGATCGGGAGCAACTTGATTTGATCGTGACTACGGGAGGGACCGGTCTGTCACCCCGCGACGTGACGCCCCAGGCAACCTTGCAGGTAATCGATTATGAAATCCCGGGGATGGCTGAAGTGATGCGCATGGAGAGTCTTAAGAAAACGCCACATGCGATGCTGTCGCGCGCGATCGTCGGCGTCCGGAAGCAGACAATGATTATCAATCTGCCAGGTAGCCCCAAAGCTGCGCGGGAAAATCTTGAAGCGGTGTTGCCGGCACTGTCGCATGCCTTGGCGAAGCTGGCGGGAGATCCGAGTGATTGTGGTTAGGGTGGGGTCTGGAGGCTAGAGGCCAGAGGCAGTTGTCAGTCCTTAGCCTCCAGTCCCCAGTCCCTGCCAAAATCAATGAACCAGAAACCCGGTTCCCCAGGCGAGCAGAATCCCCAGGCACAGTGCCAGGGTTGCCGCCGGGCCGCGACTACGGTGTGATTCCGGGATCAGGTCAGAAGCGGCGATATAAACAAAGGAACCACCAGCACCAGCAAGCAGGGCACCGAGTAGCGGTTCTGACAGGTTGTTGACCAGGGCATAGGTCAGGATGGCAGCTCCCGGGGTCGCCAGGGCGACAAAGGCTGTCAGCTGGATTGCTTTGTTGCGCTTCCATCCATAGTGCAGCAGGATGGCGATCATGGCGATTCCCTCCGGGACTTCATGGGAGATGACACCCAGTGCTGCCAGTAAGCCAAGGTCGTGGCCGACTTCAAAGCTGGTGCCGATAATCATGCCGTCTATCAGCGAGTGGAGGCCCATGCCGACAAATGCCACCCAGCCCATGGGGTGGGGATAGGAACAGCAATCATCATGACAATCATCAACATTCAGGTTGATATGATGCTGCTCTTCATGACCGGCGTGGATCAGCAGGTGATGCTCAAAGAAATAGAACAGGACAAAGGCAAGCACGATAAAAAGGGGCGCACTGGTAGTCAACTCCATTGCTTCCGGGAGAATATGAAGAAACCCGACGCCGAGGAGAACACCGGCCGAAAAGGAGACCAGAACAGCAGAATAACGACGGCTCCAGGCTTCTCTGGCAAGGACCAGATACATCCCGGCGAAGGTTGCTGCTCCCGCAAAGCTCCCGGCAAAAAGGACATACCACCATTGTGCTGACATTTCAGTTCCTCCAAAGGTTGACGTCGCAGTATAGAAGCGAAGTCTTTTGAGAGCAAGTGTCCTCGCGAGGAGAGTTCCTATGGAGAAAAACAAGAAAATTCTGTTGACCGATGATGTTGAGTTGTTTCTGGAGATGGAACGAAATTTCCTGCAGCGTGATGATCTTGATCTTCTGATCGCAAAGGACGGCCGTAAGGCTCTGGAGATGATCAGGCAACATACTCCGCAGATTGCTTTTCTTTGTTTGCAGATGCCCGGTATGTCAGGAGAAGACTGCTGCCGCAACATTAAAGAAGATCCCTCCTTGTCAGGTACGGCGGTTGCCATGATTGTTTCTGCGGGGCAACCGGAGCAGGTTGAGAAATGTCGCACTGCCGGCTGTGACGAGATCCTCTTCAAACCGATCAATCATGACGAATTTCTTGCGATTGTGCGCAGGCATCTTGACCTTGAGGTACGTAACAGTACGCGTATCAGGGCACAGATGCGTGTTTATTACGGCCCTGCCCCACAGAAGCTGTTGTCTGAATTCAGTGTCGATTTGAGTTCAGGAGGGCTCTATCTCAAAACTGATTTTCCTCTGTCGCTTGACGAGAGCCTGACTTTACGCTTCACTCTTCCTGACCAGAAGGGTATGGTCAGCTGTAAGGCTCGGGTTGCCTGGGTAAACCAGAAGGAGAACCCGCGCAAGCCAGCGCTGCCAACCGGTATGGGGATACAATTTGTTGAGCTTTCCCTGGAAGATATGAAGTCGATTCGCCGGTTTTTGGAGTATAATGAACTTGAGCCTTCCTGGTAGCATCAGGTGTTTGTCGATTTCTGACCAGTCCAAGTTCCTCTGAAACGCAAAGTTTTTCAACCCGGACAGGCAGGCTGTCCGGGTTTTTTATGCTTGGGATTTGACTTACGTCAAATATCCCAAAGATTGATATCGCTAAACTTGATAAAGTTTATATTTGAGATATCTTGTAAAAGTTGAGCAACGAGTGTGAGTTTGTTGTTTAATTGATTGTTGACGGGTTTACTGCCACTGGCTATTTATGGCCATCTATTCACCAGGGAGGTAACAAGAATGAGAAGGCAATTGGTTTTGCAGGGTTTACTGATGGTTGTTCTGGTTTTGCTGACAGCAGGAGTTGGTCTTGCTGCGACAGATCGGCTTTCGATAGAAACCCAGGAGTGTCTGGAATGCCACACTGACATGCCCGGTATCGTCAGCCAGTGGGAAAGTAGTGCACACTGGAACGCCGGTGTCGGTTGTTACGAGTGCCACAAAGCTGAAAAAGATGATGTTGATGCAATGGATCACAATGGCTTCACAATCGCCATTATAGTTTCCCCGCGAGATTGTGGTCAGTGTCACCCAAAGGAGACGTTAGAGCAGGAAGCCAGCCACCATGCACAGGCTGGCGACATTCTGAACACCAAAGACGGTATCCTTGGTCAGACGATTGGTGGTGAGCCTGCAGTTGCCGTTGGTTGCCGCCAGTGCCACGGTTCTCTCGTCAAGGTCAACGCTGATGGTTCTCTCGATACAGATACCTGGCCCAACACCGGTATCGGCCGGGTCAATCCTGACGGCTCCAAGGGGACCTGTTCGGCCTGTCACACTCGTCATCGCTTCAGCAAAGCACAGGCTCGTAAGCCTGAGACCTGTGGCAAGTGCCACCTCGGCCCGGATCATCCCCAGAAAGAGGTCTACGAAGAGTCCAAGCACGGTATCCTTTATCGCGCTTTCGAAGATGATATGAACATGGACAAGCCGAAATGGATCGCCGGCGAGGATTACTACGATGCAGCGACCTGCGCTACCTGCCACATGAGCGCAACAGCCAACCAGTCTGTTACTCATGATGTCGGTAATCGCTTGTCATGGAACTTGCGCGCTCCGGTTTCAGGTCGGACCAAGGGTTGGGAGAAGAAGTTGGCAGATATGCAAGACGTCTGCTCCGCATGTCACAGTTCGTCGTTCGTCGAAGGCTTCTACAAGCAACTTGATGAATTTGTTGTCTTCTATAACGAAAAGTTTGCTATCCCGGCGAAAGAGATTCGTCAAATCTTGATGGATGAAGGTGTTATCTCCAAAGGCAACTTCGACGACAAGATCGACTGGCTCTACTGGGAGCTCTGGCATCATGAAGGTCGTCGTGCCCGTCATGGTGCTGCTATGAGCGGTCCGGACTATGCCTGGTGGCACGGTATCTACGATGTAGCCAAGAACTTCTACACGGAACTCCTGCCCGAAGCGAAAGAGGCTTGTGAGAAGGCAGGAAAACCGGAAGTCTACGAGGCAATTATTGCCAAGTACATAGATGGTCGCAAAGAGCACGAGTGGTATACAAAAGGTTTTGATCCCAAGCGTGTTGAAGGGATGAAGGCCTACTACAAGGAGCGCTATCAGCAGGACGTGAATTAAGCTGTTGCGTTGCAGAAAAACACAACCGGCCGGGCAATTGCCCGGCCGGTTTTTTTTGTAAGATTTTTGTGAGATTTTGCGTGCAGTCCACAGCGGCTTGTGGATAGGCATGTGGAAAGAAGATATGGGGGAAGGTAAACCACTTGAGAGACATACATTTTTAGCATTCTGCACAGAAATAAATCATGACTGGATCGGATTGAATAAACTCTTGCAATTCTTGAGTAAACCGTTTTCAGTGAAGTCATTCGATAGCAGTTAGGTTAACTGTTTCTGTATTTTAGTTGCCTTGTAATTATCATTATGATATGTAAAAAACTCTTACATAACAGTAACTTATTTGTTTGTTGATGTTTGTCGTTTTCTCGCTGGCCAGTTTCGAAGGTTTTTCTCAGGAAGCCTGTTTCCTGCGAATTGTGCTTTATAAATCAATGGGTTTTGCGCTGTACCTAATGTGCGGTTTAAGCCTTGTGGCTCTGACGATGAGGATATATTTCAAGGAGATCTAAAAATGCGCATCACCCCCACTACAGAACTGAAAAATCGCATTGAAAAACTGCAGAAAGAGATGATTATCCACAGCCTGGGTGCAGTTTTGATAATTCAGAATGCTGACCTGTTTTACTTTACCGGCGCGATTCAGCAAGGCGCTCTCTATGTTCCTGCAGAAGGGGAGGCCCTTTACCTGGTGCGTAAGGATTTTGCGCGAGCGCGTATGGAGTCGGGTTTGAAAGAAGTTGTTCCCTTCAAGAGCCCGCGTGACATCCCTGGTGTGCTTGCCGACTTCGGTTACTCCATGCCTGAAACACTCGGCATGGAATTGGATGTTGTTCCGGTAACGGTGATGAACAGATTTAAAAAAGGACTTGGTGGCTGCGTCATCAGTGATGCTACACCTCTGATCCGTAATGTGCGTGCTGTAAAATCAGATTATGAAATCA
>JAUWTX010000167.1 GCA_030614505.1 Desulfuromonadales bacterium | reverse complement strand
TCCAAATCATCACTCCTGGCTGCCTGTGGACGAGCCGTGGGAATCCCATCGCGCATCGGTTTTGCCGATGTCAACAACCACCTCAATACCCCACGCTTACGCGAAATGAACGGCGGCGACCTGATGCGCTGGCATGCCTTTACAGAATTCTACCTGCTTGGAGTCTGGGTCAAAGCAACCCCGGCGTTCAACCTGGAACTCTGTACCAGGTTTCGGGTCAAGCCCCTGGAGTTCAACGGCAGGGAAGATTCGATCTTTCACCCCTTCGATGTTGATCAACGCAAGCATATGGAATATGTCCATGAGCGCGGTTCCTTTGCCGACGTCCCTTTTGCGGCCATTATCGACACCATGAGGGAATACAGTCCCAAACTGCTCGACAGCAGAGTCGACGATGGCTTCGGAACTGGCGGCGATTTCGGAGCCGATGCGCAAATGTCTAACGAGGACTAAATGGATATCAGACAAAAGGGGGATATCAGGCCGCGGGTCAAGCGGCTTTTGAGCCGGATGTATAAGGCTCCACAGTACCCAAGTCAGGGCGCAGTGCTCTTTGTTGATCTCGAGCAACGAAGTTGCAAACGCGGCTACTTGCCGACAGAGGCAGTCCAGAACTTTCTGGCCGGACGCGGCGGCAATATGTACCTGCTCTATAACCTGTTGCAGGATGAAAAGGACGCCCTCGATCCCGAAGTGCCATTGATCTTCGGTGCCGGAGTCCTCACCGGCAACATGCCGGGCGCCACCCGCGGCAATGTCACCAGCCGCTCACCGGAGAGTCGGGCGATCCTCGACAGTAACGCCGGCGACTTCTTCCCCTCCTATCTTAAACTCCACGGTTACGACCATCTGGTCCTCTACGGCCGCAACCCACAATGGACACTGCTCAAGATCGAACAGGAACAGATCAACTTTATCGATGCCACCCCCTATTGCGGCATGGACAACATTGAATTCACCGCTGCAATCGAGCGTGATTTCGATTGCAGCGAACAGAAAGATATGGCGATGGCGCGGATCAGCAGCGCCGGAGAAAACCGGGTCCTCTGCAGCGGCATCATGGCCGGGGAAAAATCGATCTGGGCCCGTGGTGGCGGTGGAGCCAAGATGGGCGCCCTGCATCTAAAGGCAATTCTCATTCAGGGCAAGCTAGCGGAACTTGAGCTTTCCGATGCTTACAAAGAGAAAAACCGTGACATCGGCAAAAAAATCCTCGCCGCGAGCGTGGTGCAGAACGCCCTGAAGAAAGTCGGCACCCCTTTCCTGTACAAACCGAGCCGGGTCCTCGGCGCCATGGGCACCAAAAACAACCAGGAAACCACCTGGCACGACAGCCTCGACGCTGACAACTTCGACCCCTATCGCCCGGGGATGAGTGGTTGTTTCAAATGTCCGGTCCGTTGCCGGGCCAACAACGACATGCTCCCTGGCGGTAAAGGGGGCTGGGGAGCCAGCGCCCTGACCGGTCTCAACGGTAATGCCAGCTACGATAAAGAACAGAGCTCCCTTGAACATCACAAACAACGCACCTACAACGGCATCAACAACGACGGCCACTTCGACAAGTATGACAAGGGAGAAGGCCCGGAATACATCACTGTCGGCAAGTTCGGCCCCAACATCGGCATCAAAGAGCCGGAGCAGGTCTTAAGGCTGAACAACATTCTCAATGACCTGGCCCTTGATGCCTCCAGCACAGGCAGCTCCATCGCCTGGGCTATGGAGCTTTACCAGCGTGGAATTATCGATCAGAAGATCACCGGCGGCCTGGATCTGACCTGGGGGAATTATCCGGTCATTGAGCAGTTATTGTTCATGACCGCAAAACGTGAAGGCTTCGGCGACACCATCGCCACTTCAAGTCGCGCAGTCGAACAGGGCAAATACCCGGCTGAGGCACTGAAATACTGCATGGCCTCCAAGGGTCTGTTTCAATCCGACCCCCACGACGCTCGCATTCTCAAGGCCTTTGCACTGGGGTTAGCGGTTGCCACCCGTGGCATGGATCATCTGCGGAATCGGGTTACCCTTGAGATCAATGCCCGCATCAACGATGACACCGAATTTAAAACCACCCTCTACGGCGGCGTGGTCGCTCCTGAACCGACCTCTTACAAGGGCAAGGAGTACGCAGTACGGCGCTGCGAAAACACCTTTGCCGCAGGTGATGCGATCGGCATGTGCCGCTTCAGCACCAAGCTATTCAACTCGCCAACGACTCCCGATCTGGCCGACTTTGCTACCCAGCTTAGCGAGTTAACCAAGCTGCAGTTCGATGCCGGGCAGCTGGATGAAATCGGCCGCAACATCACCGGACTGGAACGAATGCTTAACTTCCGTCTCGGTCTGCGGGGCGTAGACGACAGTCTGCCGTCCCGTTGGTTCGATGAGCCAATCAAAGTTGGGCCTTTCAAAGGAGAAAAGATCGATCGGGAGCAGTTTGACGCACTCAAGCAGCGTTTCTACCAACTGACCGGACTCAATCAGGAAGGAGTTCCCTCGCTCGACTGGCACACACAACTTTCGCAAGTCGTCACCGGCTACAGCATCAGGGTAAAATTTCCCTGTGTGCTTCCCGGCGTACCGGAACAGAGTATCATTGTCGACGAGCAGGTCGCTCATCTGAGTGAACTGCGCCAGCTTCTGGAACAAAAACTGCCTGAGGCGCAGGAGGTCCTGAACGACCCGAACCTCAATATTGTTATCAACGGCAGGATGATTCTTGCCGGCGAAGACCAAACCGAGATTCCTGATGGCAGTGAAATCGGTCTGATTTCTTACGTTTCGGGGGGGTAATCGTCTATTTTACGACTTTTTTTGAGTGTGACTTATGACTTTTTGTGAGGACAACCGTGCTTGAATCACACGGTTTTTTCAACATCGACGGATTCAACCTGGAATATCAGCTGCTCTCCCCTTCCCAAAGCGATACCCTGACGCTGGTTCTTCTGCATGAAGGGTTGGGTTGTCTGACCATGTGGAAAGATTTTCCACGTCAGGTGGCCCGGTTGACCGGTTGCAGAGTCCTGACTTACAGCCGGGCAGGTTACGGTGGCTCAGATCCCTGCCCCTTGCCAAGACCTCTCACCTTCATGCACGATGAAGGACTGATTGTATTACCGAAAATCCTTGATGCCGCCGAGATACAAAGAGATGTTCTGGTAGGACACAGCGATGGCGCATCCATCGCCCTGATCAACGCTGGCGGCATTACCGACAAGAGAATCCGGGGACTGGTCCTGATGGCCCCGCACGTGTTTGTTGAAGAGCTTACCCTGGCCAGCATTCGCGAAGCCAGAGTTGCCTATAAAGATATGGCTTTGCGTGAACAACTGGCCCGTTATCATGGCAACAACGTTGATTGTGCTTTTCTGGGCTGGAACCAGGCCTGGCTGAATGAGGATTTTCTGGTCTGGAATCTGGAAGAATATCTGCCGAAGATTGAGATGCCGGTCCTGTTGATCCAGGGTGAAGACGACAACTATGGAACGATCAAACAACTGGAAAAAATCATGGAGAAGCTACCAGGTAAAGTAGCACTCACCCTCCTGCCAGACTGTGGACATTCGCCTTTCCGTGACCAGCCGACAAAGACGCTGCAAGCAATCTCTGAATTTTTGAATCAATACTGAGTTACTAAAGGGTTACAAAATGAACACCTTTGAAACAGGTCCCATCCGTCCACCCAGCGAGGCGGGGAGTTATCTCATCCGCCTGACGCGTGGTTGTCCCTGGAATAAGTGCAAATTCTGCCGCTCTTACCGCAAGCGTTCCTTCGAGATCCGTGACATCGCCGAAGTCGAGGCAGATATCGACGCCATGGCGAGAATCAGAGACGAGATAAAAAGCGGGGGACCTGTCCACGACCAATACGGATGGATGGTAAAGAATGCCCTCAGCAGCGGCGGGACAACAGCCTTCCTCCAGGATGGTGACTCACTCGCCATGAAACCCGACGCCGTCCGCCATATCCTCGGCCACTTTAAAGAGCGGTTTCCGGAGGTAACCAGGATAACCAGTTACGCCCGCTCCAGAACCATGTCGACCCGCTCCGTCGACGACCTTGTCTCCTACCGGGAACTGGGTCTCACCCGCATCCATATCGGGATGGAGAGTGGACATGACCCTCTCCTTGAGATAGTCAAAAAAGGGGTAACCGCCGACGGCCATATTCGTGGCGGCAAGCGGGTCGTTGAGGCAGGGATAGAGCTCAGCGAATATATTATGCCAGGGCTCGGCGGCCGGGAGTTCACCGAGGGACATGCTGTTGACTCCGCACGTGTCCTGAATGAAATCGGTCCCGACTTCATCAGGTTCCGCACCATATGTCTCGGCTCCAAACTGCCCCTCTGGGAGGAGTTCTCCTCCGGCAAACTGACGAGACTTACCGACATTGAGATCGTAAAGGAAATTCGCACCTTCATCGAGGCCCTTGATGTCGATGGCGTGAAGATTGCCAGCGACCACATCCTCAACCTCCTGGGCGAACTCGATGGCAGACTCCCCGAAGATAAGGACAGGCTCCTTGGCATCATCGACACATTCCTCTCCCTTCCAAAGTATGACCGAGAACTCTTTCAAGTCGCCCGCCGCGCCGGGATGCTGGAGAAACTCTCCGACCTCGACCACCCAAGGATACGCACGAAAGCCAAAGAGATATTGGAGGAAATATACCGTCACTACGGCAAGGATGGGGTAGATGAAGCGATGCAGGAGATGATGGAGCGATTTATTTAGAAGCTGAATTCGTGAGCACTCAACGGTAAACAGCACAAGACATCATGTCCGCAGAAGTTTTACAAAGATGGATGAATTGCCTGAGCACCCCTAAAATCACCGCTCGTAAATGAAAAACAGCGACTCCCCATTCCTGCGATAATCGGCGATAATCTGCTGTCCCTCATGCGAAATCAGGTAATCGACAAAGGCCAGGGCCAGCTCATACCTCACGTGGTGGTGTTTCACTGGATTGACGACCATAACACCGTAGGGGTTAAAGAGGCGCTTGTCTCCCGCCACCATGACCTGAAGATCGGTCTGGTCATAATAGGCAAGGTAAGTACCCCGGTCTGCCAGTGTGTATCCCTGAATTTCAGTCGCCATAGTAATGACTTCCCCCATGCCCCGGCCCGCCTCCAGGTACCAGGCCCCTACGGGGAGCACATCGGCAGCCTGCCACAGCTCCAGTTCCTTGGTGTGGGTTCCAGACTGGTCACCTCGGGAGACGAAGTTCGCTTGAGCGGAAGAGAGTTTCCGCAGAGCCTCCGAAGCATCTTTGATGCCTTTGACCCCGGCAGGATCATTGGCCGGGCCGAGGATGACAAAATCATTGTAC
>JAUWTX010000273.1 GCA_030614505.1 Desulfuromonadales bacterium | reverse complement strand
GCTTCCCGGGGTTTCAACCGCACTTCGACGGGCTTTTCTCCGCCGCCAAGACTATGGAGCTCATAGCCCGGGCAGGGATGTCCCTTGACCAGGCCTTTGCCAAGCTGCCTCAACACACCTATCATCACCTGCAACTGCCCTGCCCCTGGGAGAGCAAAGGAGGGCTGATGCGGCGAATGAGTGAAGATGTTGTCGATCAACAGGCCTCCTTTATCGATGGTGTACGCGTAGATACAGATCGGGGCTGGGTTCTGGTTCTGCCGGACCAGCACCGACCGATAGCTCACATTTACGTGGAAGCTGTCGAGCAGGTTGACGCCGATTCTCTGCGGGACATTTACCAGGAGAAAGTTTCCGGCTGGCTTAAAGAGCTGGCAGACAGCTGAATACCACAGGCCGTTGACACCCAAAATATTTCTCTCACCACAAGGATCATTGCATTGTCTAACTTCAGACGGGACCCTCTGAAAGGGACCTGGGTCATTACTGAGAATCAACGAATTCGCCAGCCCCGCGAATTTCTCATCGATCGTCAACAGATAACGATGAGGTTATGCCCCTTCTGCCCGGGACAAGAGAGCAAGACCCCGGTGGAGGTGTTCGCTCTGCGTCCTGACAACACTGCCGCCAACAAACCAGGCTGGCAGGTCAGGGTCGTGCCGAACAAGTTCCCACTGTTGAGAATCGAAGGGGAACTGAACCCTCAGGCAACCGGTCTCTACCAATCCATGCGTGGCATCGGTGCACATGAAGTCATTATTGAAACGCCTGACCACCAGCGTAGTCTGGCGCAATTAGACCTTGCGGAAACAACCTCCGTATTGCAGGCTTATCGTGCTCGACTCCTCGACCTGCGCCAGGATTCGCGTTTTCGCTATCTACAGGTTTTCAAGAATCACGGCATTGAAGCCGGCGCACCTCTCCCCCATGCCCACTCTCAGCTCATGGCCGTACCAATCACACCACCGGTTATTCGCAACGAATTAAATTCCTGTCGTGAGCATTTTCGCAGCACTGGCAATTGTTTGATCTGTGATCTACTGGCACAGGAAATCGCCGACGGTAAACGCGTGGTTTTCAACGATGGACGCTTCCTGGTTCTGGCCCCCTATGCCTCTTGTTTCCCCTTTGAGCTCAGGCTCTTTCCTCTCCAGCATAATCATGACTTTGCCTTGCAGAATGACCGCGAGCTTACCGACTGTGCCAGGGCATTACAGGACATGCTGCGCCGCCTCTACAGATTGCTCCAGGATCCACCCTACAACTTCATTCTGCACACATCACCACCGATCCAGCCACACGTCGGTAAACCAGACTACTGGGAGACGCTGGCCCGTGACTATCACTGGCATATCGAACTGGTACCACGCCTCAGCCGGATAGCAGGTTTCGAGTGGGGCAGCGGGTTTTTCATCAACCCTCTACCACCCGAGAGCGCCGCACATTTTCTGCGCGACACAGACCCGAACCTCAGCTTCTGAATCATAGCCAACGTCTAACCAGCGTCTAACCAGTGCATAACGATGCGAATGGAGCCTTACCCGGGATGTCTCAGCCCCTGGACAAAAAACCGCTACTGAATCGATACTCACTTCATCAGCTTCAAAAAGCGGGGTGGAGAGAGCTGACTGAAGGGCTTCCCGGCATCAATGCAGCACGGGATTTTGCCCTTTGGCACAAAAGTTCCGGAACTGGAGTTTACCTGCTCACCCTGCTGACAGCGGCTGCACGGTGGATGGCCCAGCACTATTTTGTCCGACTGGAACTACGGCCTGGCCTCGACAAGCTTGACCTGGCCGGGACAACGCATCCCCTTCCGGAACTGCAAATGGCGTATCGTACATTTCTTCACTGCTACCCCAGAAAGGATATGGCAAAAGCAATCGAGCCGGGAGCAACCGAAGCAGAGACCCTGTCCCGGCAGCGTTTGCTTGCCGAGTTTTTTGTCCTTGAGGCTCTGCTCGATAATCCGGCAGCCCAATCCTTTCATGACCTCCTTGACGACACTGAATTGAGTTCTCGCTTCGATTATCATGCCCTGATTGAAAAGCTCACCACGCTACTGAAGCCACCTCAGGAAGATGAAATCTGGGGACAGAGTCTGCCGGAACTCCTGCGGGCACCGATGCGTTCGGCCCCACATAGCCTGGTTGAGCAGGTCTCTTATGTTGAGCAGCATTGGGCGTCATGGCTGCCTGAAAGTATAGTCATGGACTTGCAGCTTGCCCGTGCGATTGCTGCCGAGGAAGATCGGCCACATCTGCCCGGACCGGGGCCATCACCCAGCCCTCTGTTCGGTAAAGACGACGGCAGTAATGCGCCGGCAGCTTTCACCGCCGATATTGACTGGATGCCCAGTGCTGTCCTGCTGGCCAAGTCGATCTACGTCTGGCTCGATCAACTCAGCAGCCGCTACCAACGCGCCATCACCACCTTGTCTGACATTCCGGATGAAGAATTGGCCTGCCTTGCGGGCTGGGGGATCAATGCGCTCTGGCTGATTGGTATCTGGGAACGTTCCGGGGCATCAAAACGCGTTAAGCACCTGTGTGGGAATCCGGAAGCCGAGGCCTCCGCATATGCCCTGCATGCTTACCGGGTTGCTGCGGACCTGGGCGGCGAGGGTGCCTTGCAGGACTTTGAACAACGTTGCCGCAATCACGGCATTCGCCTGGCATGTGACGTAGTTCCCAACCACACCGGCATCGATTCCGAGTGGATCAAACAACACCCGGACTGGTTCCTGCAAACTGATCAGCCACCCTACCCGGCCTATCGCTTCAGCGGACCGGACCTTTGCGATGAAGACGAAATAAGCATACGTATCGAAGACGGCTACTGGGACCATAGTGATGCCGCCGTGGTCTGTGAATATCAGGATCATCGCACCGGACAGCGCCGCTATATCTACCACGGCAACGACGGCACCCACATGCCCTGGAACGACACGGCCCAGCTCAACTTCCTGCTCCCGGAAGTGCGGCAGGCAATGAGTGATCTGATCCTTGCCATCGCCCAGCGCTTCAGCCTGATCCGCTTCGATGCAGCAATGACTCTGGCCCGCAAACATTTCCGCCGACTCTGGTTCCCGCCGCCGGGCGGCAGCGCCGGAGTGCCGTCACGTTCGACCTTCTGGCTGTCTGATGCCGACTTCGACGAGGCTTTCCCCGTCGAATTCTGGCGAGAGGTGGTTGATCGCATCAATCGCGAAGCTCCTGACACCCTGTTGATTGCCGAGGCTTTCTGGTTGATGGAAAGCTACTTTGTTCGCAACCTCGGCATGCATCGGGTTTACAACAGCGCCTTCATGAATATGCTCAAGCG
>JAUWTX010000019.1 GCA_030614505.1 Desulfuromonadales bacterium | reverse complement strand
CGGCTGACACATGATCAGCAAAATCAACACTCAGGTTAGCCAGAATGTACTTTGGCCCCATGTGCATGGTCAGCACTTCGTTAACATGCTCTACATGTGGGTAGCCCCCCACAATGCGACGGATTTCTTCCACCACCTTATGATTGGCACTTTCGCCGATCAACAACCCCTTGGTCTCATACGCCAGCCAGATGGCAGTGCCACCGAGAATCAGACCGATAACAATCGATGCCAGGCCGTCGAAGATCAGGTTACCGGTAATCTGGGTAAGGAACACACCCAGGAAGGCAACTACCAGGCCGAGAAGCGCCGCCGAGTCTTCAAACAGGACCACAAAATTGGTCGGGTCTTTGCCTTTGCGTATGGCTTCGAGATAACCCCACTTGCCCTTTGCCCGGCTGAACTCAGTCAGAGCGAAATAAAAGGCAGCTCCTTCAAAGATGATTGCCAGCGTCAAAACAATGTAGTTCACATACGGACTCACAATCGGAACCGGATGCAAAAGATGGCGAATCCCTTCGTAGAGAGAAACCCCGGCACCAACCGCAAAGATCAGCATGGCAACCACAAAGCTCCAGAAATAAACCTCTTTGCCGTGTCCAAAGGGGAAACGATCGTCGGCCGGTTTCTTCGCTTTGTGCAGCCCCAGCAATAAAAGCAACTGGTTGCCTGTGTCAACCGTCGAGTGAATCCCTTCGGAGAGCATCGCAGAACTGCCGGTTATCGTCGCAGCCACGAACTTGGTGATTGCCACCAGCGCGTTACCAAGCAGAGCAGCGTAAATGACTTTTTTAGATGAGCTAGACATGCAAAACCCTTTCTGTCTAAACGAGAGCACGGATCAATTCTGAAAACGATTCTGCCATAAAGATGGCACTTTTGCCATCGACTCCATCATTACAAAACTTTTACCATCAACTTCCTCGAATGAGAGCATAATGACAAGCATAAGTCATCCCTGTATCAGTTATTTTTATATCAAGAGTTTGTCCGACAGACTCCCGGGAGAAGAACAATGTCGTCCAAAACGATCGCTCCTCATTACAGCATCGGCGAAGAAATAGCCAACAGCGTAACTCACGGTGTCGGCCTGATCCTGGCGATTGCCGGCCTGGCTATTTTAACCGCTTTTGCCAGTCGCTTAGGCAACGCTTGGCATGTTGTCAGTTGCACCATCTTTGCTACGACTCTGATTCTGCAATATACCTTTTCGACGCTTTACCACAGCATTCAGATACCACGTGCCAAGAGTGTTATGCGCGTCCTTGACCATTCGGCGATTTTCCTCCTGATAGCCGGCACATACACCCCCTTCATGCTCGTCAACCTGCGTGGTACATGGGGCTGGACGCTCTTCGGAGTCGTCTGGACCCTGGCGCTACTAGGCGTTCTCTTCCAGGTCTCCCTGCTGCGTCGTTGGCAAGGAATCTCTCTGGCACTCTATATTGGTATGGGCTGGGTCGTTGTCATCGCTATAAAGCCGATGCTCGTTTCGGTTGCTCCGGGTGGATTGATTCTGCTGCTACTTGGTGGGTTGGCGTATACTTCAGGGGTGGTTTTTTATCTTTGGGAACGACTACATTATAACCATGCAATCTGGCACGGGTTTGTTCTGGCTGGCAGCATTCTGCACTTCTTTGCCGTACTCTTCTATGTGATTCCGTTGGCTTAGAAAGCTAAAGCAAAACCTTTTATTTAGCCGCGGTGAAAATCTGTAAGGGCAAAAAGCTATTGGACGCTGATCAAATCTGATAAATGCTGATTGAGCTAAAGCAAGACTTATGGGTTAGATTCTAAATCATGCCCTTTCAGCGTTAATCAGCGTCCCATTATGCTCTTGGTTTTGATTGAACCAACAGACCCCTGATAGATTTTTATCGCGGCTAATTTCTTTCAATAACCATCTTGATAGCAAACCAGTTCGCACACAGGGCCAGGGAGAGGAACAGAATACCCACGACCCCAAGGTCACTCTTCATCCCGGCGTTCATCATATCCATGACAAAAACACCGAGAAAGCATAAAGAAATAAATTGACTTGCCCCGCGCACCCAGGTTTCGCGACTGCTCCAGGCTATACTCAGTATAGTGATATTGGCAAGTCCGTAAGCAGCGGCAACATAAGCAAAAACCGTAGCCCCTCTGGCTGCCTTTTCGGACAGAATGATATTCATGCCATACGAAATAAACAGGAAAGAAGACAGAATACTGAGGGAAATCAAGCCGATCATCAAAAGAGGATTGTGTTTCTTCATGTTGGTGCCTTGTGATTTAGTAAGAGTAGTCTGTCGGCCTATCAATGAACAAATTCAATAAACAGGCTGCAAATTTGTTCGCCATACTTATACAAGTTTAGGTATCAAAAAGCATTAATATTTGTGGGTTTTTAATTCGCCCGCATCGAGCCTCCTGACGCGATACACAACCAGCCCCGGTTTGCCCTGCAAGTAATCCAACAGGTCTTCGTCAACGACCCGTTCTACGCCGCTACGCGACGATGCATGTCGCAATAGAATATTGCCCTTGCTTTTGACAATCAATCCAGTATGGCTGACATCGAGACCTGCGCGATCACTGTAGATACCAACGTAATCACCTGATTGCAGGGCAGAAAGCATCGCCAGATCAATCTTTCTGGTGGGGATAAAGAGAATTTCGCGTGGAGTGACAGCAATCCCTGGCAACCAATAGGCATCGACACTCTTGCTATTAAGGTGCTTGCTCACACTTTGGGCGCTGCCCTGCCCGACTTGTGCAGTAACATCATTGACCACAGTGGCATCGTCAGCAACCCAGTCGCTGAAAAAGTGTCTGCGCTTTTCATAGGTAACCTTGCCATCGTGATAGCGGACTTGTTTCAGCTGTTTAGTGAAATCTTCTACATCTGTGGCGCGGCGCAGTGCCTCGACCACGTCGAGCAAAGTGAAGCAATCGAATCCAGACAGATTGATGAACAGTTGTTCAGTTTCTTGCGGGCCGCCTACCAGGGTGTTTGCCGCATAAGGCGTGTCGATGAAGTGACTGGAAAGTGCCACTATCCGATCACCTTGGTCGTCGATCTGGCGTGCCGAAACGATGACTTCTGTAAGCTCTGCGTCGCTCCAACGACCAAGATTAACCAGACCTGTGTCACTGGCCAGCGCCAAGCCTGACATAAAGTAAAGCATGAAGAAACAAGCCGTAAGTATTCTTGTTATCATAAAAATATCTCTTTACACGTTCAACTGATTTAACAGGAATGTCCCCACCTGGGTTTTCGGGACCTTCGCCAGGTCGCGCATCAATGCAAAAGAGACCACGTCAAACCCGTAGTCTGACCGCAAATCCTCAGTCATTGCCACCCAGAGATGCGCAGTCATCTCCGCATCGGCGAGAGCCCTATGAAAGGTGCCGACAGTCAGCAGGTTTTTGTAGCGCACCAGGGTTTCCAACTTATGATTGGGAGCGTCGGGGTAAATCCTGCGCGCAGTCAACATGGAACAGCCGAAATCCTGTTTGCGCTGTCGATCTACACGTTTGAATTCAGCGTCCAGAAAGCGACGATCGAATGAAGCATTGTGAGCGACCAGAGGTGTCGTGCCGATAAATCCGGCGAATTCCTGCATTACCTCAGCCGTCTTCGGAGCATCCTGCACCATCTGATTGGTGATGCCTGTGTAATTTTCGATAAAGCTGTTGATGCGGACACCAGAATTCATCAGACTCTGAAAGCGGTCTATAACCTGTCCTTCCCTAAGCTTTACAGCACCTATTTCTATGGCTCGGTCACCGTAGTCAGGTGAGAGGCCACTGGTTTCAAAGTCGAGGAGAATAATGGTTTCAGGGTCGGTTGATCGCATAAGGGAGTTATAGAGGGGTGTGGGTTGTTTGGCAAGGGGTATACGAGGTTGGCGCAACTATTCACATATTTCGTGAAATTGTATCTCTGATTCGAAAGGTGCTTCCAGGTGTTTGATTTGCAACCCTACTGCCTGTTCCCTGCGACAGGATTGTAAATCAAAGCCAACCTTTAAAATTATTTCAAAAAATACCCAACCACCTGCCATTGATCATCAGCACCAAGCAGCAAGGTGACGGTTTCCGTCACACGTTCCCTGAGTTCAAACTTCGAAATGAAGGTCATAATCACGTACTCTCCTGCAGGGACATCGCTTGCTGTATCGGTATAGGAGATATTATGCTGAGTCCGCTCGATGACAGGGCCAAGGAAGGTCCGTAGTTGTGTGATCTGTTCGTTCCAGGCTTCTTGCGTCAGCATCTTTTTCAGTGTTTCCGAAGAAACCTCCCAGCTTTTTGCGTACTCTTCAGTATCGACCAGGAGAAGAAACTCCGCGGCGGCAAATAAAGATTTTTCTGAGATTTGGTGACTGGGGGTTTTGTTCAGAACCGGGAGAATGATCAGCAGCAAGCTTGTGATGAACAGGAAAATATGAATCCGGTTGTTTCTCGAAAGTGCATGTATTTTCACCATGGCGTCCCCCTATAATGATCAAGAGGAAAAAAATAATGCCTATAAGTTACATTCTAATCCCTTCCAGGCGTGGGGGCAAGTTACAGGGCTTATTTTGATTACGAAGAGACCGAGTGTGAGCCTGTCGTTTCAGGCGATACTCTTCCGTACAGCTTTTGTCAGACCCTTGACAACCAGGGTGTAGGAGTCATCGACGAGCGAGAGGATAAGGTCATCGGGTAGTGAACCATCGAGAATGAGGGTGTTCCAGTGACGCTTGTTCATGTGGTAACCAGGAATTATCGAGGCAAAGCAGTCTCGTAAAGCCTCTGCTTTGGACGGGTCGCACTTAAGATTCATACGCAACGGTTGTTCGTCGAGCGTAATCAGCGCAAACATCTTGCCGCCGACTTTGAAGACCAGGGTAACCTGATCGAAAGGGAAATCGACCATTGACCCCGGTTTATCATTTAAATAGCTATGCAGACGTTCGTAATCCATGAACGGATTATAGCAAATTGCAGATGAGATACTTGGTGGAACCAGACTTTTCAATCTATTTGTGGCAAAATACCTACCGATGCAATATTCAACTTCACAACTCCCCGTCGAAACGATTCTGGCTGAACTTGAGCAAGCGCTGGGAACCTCCCGGACTGTAGTGCTACAAGCCCCACCCGGTTCAGGAAAAACAACCCGAGTCCCATTGGCTCTGCTTGACACGCCCTGGTTGAGCGAGCGCCGCATCCTGATGCTCGAACCACGCCGCCTGGCAGCAACCAATGCTGCACGTTACATGGCGTCTCTGCGTAATGAACCGGTTGGAGACACGATCGGCTACGCGATTCGCTACGAACGCAAAATAAGCTCAAACACCAAACTCGAGGTCATGACCGAAGGTTTGTTGATCCGACGTCTGCAGAGCGACCCGGAGCTCAAAGGAGTGGGCCTGGTGATCTTCGATGAATTCCACGAACGCAGCCTGCAAGCCGACCTTGCCCTGGCGTTATGCCGTGATGTTCAGCAGGGACTGCGTGATGATCTGCGCATCCTCATCATGTCTGCTACCCTTGATGCCGAACCCATAGCCCGCATGCTGGATAGTTGCCCGATCATTACCACCACCGGGCGATCTTTCCCGGTCGTAATCGAACACCTGGCAGAAGCCAACCAATACAAGATCGCCGAGGCGACGGCTCAAGGGGTTCGTCACGCCCTCAAGGAAACCAATGGCGACATCCTCGCATTTCTTCCCGGCACCGGCGAGATTCATCGCTGCCTGAACCAACTCAATGATCTCTCCTCCCGAACAGACCTGCGCCCTCTTTACGGCAGCCTGCCCTTTGCCGACCAGGAGGCCGCAATCCTTCCCGGAAAGCGGCGGCGGGTCGTGTTGGCCACCAATGTTGCAGAGACCAGTCTGACTATAGAAGGCATAGAGACCGTGGTCGACAGTGGCTGGGAACGGAGACCACGTTTTAATGCAGCACGCGGCATGACTAGACTGGAAACGATGCGCATCTCCAGGGCCAGTGCTGAGCAACGCGCCGGTCGGGCCGGGCGTCTTGGACCGGGTCGCTGCTATCGACTCTGGACGGAAGGAACCCATGGGGCGTTGCTCCCTTTTGCGCCACCCGAGATCCGCCAGGCCGACCTGGCGCCACTCGCCTTCGAGCTTGCTCAATGGGGTGTACAGGAAGTTGCTGATCTCACCTGGCTGGATCTTCCACCAGACGGGCACCTGGCTGCTGCCCGTAACTTGCTGGCAAGACTTGGCGCCCTTGATGACAACGGAGTAGAGACCACTCTGGGGCGTAAAATGGCTCGATATCCAACGCATCCGCGCCTGGCTCGCCTGCTGGTTGCATCCATTGACGATAACTGCCCAGGACTGGGTAGCGACCTGGTCGCCCTCCTTTCTGAGCGTGACCTGCTAGCAGGAACGCACCAGACGACACGCACCACGGGGCCAAGTGACCTGCTTGAACGCCTTGAAATTCTGCGCCGGGGACAGTCGCGACGTACTGGCGCGGTCCGGCGTGCAGCCACTTTCTGGCGAAAACGGACCAGTGCAGGTCATGAACCCATCCCGGATCCAGAGACTGTCGGTCGCTTGCTGGCTTGCGCATATCCTGATCGGCTCGGGTTACAACGCAAGTCAGGGAGCAATCGTTACCTGCTACGCAATGGTCAGGGGGTTACTCTTGCAGCAAGTTCAGTGGTTCTTGATGCGGAGTGGTTGGTGGCGGTCGAAACGGTTGGCCGAAACAGCGGTGAGGATGAAATTCGCCTTGCCAGCGCACTTTCTCGTGCAACAGTCGAGGAGTTGTTCGGTGGCGATCTGGCATGGTGTCGGGAAGCGGGCTGGGATGATGCTGAAAATCGGGTGATTGCCCGGGAAGTACGAAGACTTGGTGCCATTGTCCTGCAGGAACGACCCGTGACAGTGACGACAGACGATACCCTCCCCGCCCTTCTCGACCTGATCCGACGTCAGGGGCTCGAAATCCTTCCCTGGACGCGCGAAACTCGGCAACTTCAGGCTCGTGCCGCCTTCCTGCATCAACAGCTGACAGAACAGGGCTGGCGAGACTGGTCGAACACAGCACTATTGGACAATCTGGAAGATTGGTTGTCCGCCTGGCTGACATCCGTGAAGAATCGCAACGATCTTAAACGGGTTGATCTGGCTGCAGCACTCAAGGCCCGACTCGGCTGGAAGCAGCTCAAGGAACTCAATCGTCTGGCCCCCGAAAGGTTGGTGGTGCCGAGCGGTTCACACATCAAGCTCGATTACACCGGAGAAGAATTGCCAGTGTTGGCTGTCAAGCTGCAGGAGATGTTCGGTCTCTCTGAGACCCCGCGCCTGGCCAACGGACGCGTTCCGATTCTGATCCACCTGCTATCACCGGCCGGTAGTCCGCTGGCTGTCACCCGTGATCTGAAAAATTTCTGGAATACGGTTTATCCGGAAGTTCAGAAAGAGATGAAAGGTCGCTATCCAAAGCATCCATGGCCGGATGATCCGTGGCAGGCTAAAGCGACGAAAAGGACGAAGAAGGCAGAGAAGAAGCTTTAAGCTGTAGGGCTTTAAGTTGTAAGGATGAGAGCAGGGAAAACCGTGATTAGTGATCTGTGATCAGATAACGGATAACGAACAGCAGGGTTTCTAGTCCTCAGGCATACGGAGTAACGGGGAGACACTGATTGTCTGGTCTTCGCAATTCAGCCAAACCTCACCATCCTGCACCGTGCATTGCAACCGCATGCTGCGCTGTACAAGACTCGCCAGCTGCTTACTCGCCACTTCAGAGATTTCTACTACAGTAAGATTGTTAAAGCGTCGCAGTTTCTTGGCATTACGCTGCCACCACAGCTCTGCATTACGTCCACCGTAGAGATACAGACAAACCTTCGAGGAACGGTTGCAGGCTTTGCGCACCCGACGTTCATCGGGAAGACCAACATCGATCCACAACTCGATCTCGTCACTTAAACTCTTTTGCCAGAGAGCCGGTTCTTCGTCAGCGCACAATCCTTTTGTAAAACTCAGCCTCTCATCAGCGTGTAGAACAAAAGCGAGCAACCTCACCATCATGCGCTCATCAGTCTCCGAGGGATGGCGCGCCAAGGTCAATTGATGCTCGTCATAGTAGTGACGATCCATGTCAGAAATTTGCAGATTAGCCTTAAAAATAGTAGAGCTCAGAGCCATCAGACGTCCTTTAGGGAGGCTGGTAATCCGTGATCAGTGATCACAGGGTCTTGATTTTTCGCGCCACCCGCCACAGATTTTGACCTTTGTCTTCCGCGTCCCGCGGTCCTCGTACCACGTCCCGGTTTTCTTACCAGCGCCCAACTCCTCACGCAAAGCATCAACATCAGCATTACCCAGATACTCTTCAAAGCTCATCACCCGGTCGATCGACCCGCCAGGAGTCAGCTCAACAATCCGGTTAGCCAGCGTGGAGACGAATTTGTGGTCGTGGGAGGCAAAGAGAATCACCTCGGAAAAATTAATCAGGCTGTTGTTGAGGGCGGTGATTGATTCAAGATCAAGATGGTTGGTGGGTTCATCAAACAACAACACATTGGCATTGGTCAGCATCATCCGCGCCAGCATGCAGCGCACCTTTTCCCCGCCACTAAGCACCTTGGTCATCTTGGTCGCTTCGTCACCGGAAAAGAGCATACGACCAAGAAAGCCACGGGCAAAGCTCTCCCCTTCATGAGGTGGGAACTGACAAAGCCACTCTATGAGGTTCAGGTCGTTAGCAAAATAAGTGCTGTTTTCTTTTGGGAAGTAGGCGTTGGTAATAGTTACGCCCCAACGGAAACTGCCACTATCAGGCTCCAGTTCGCCAGCGAGAATCTGCAACAAAGTAGTCTTGGCGAGACTATTGCTGCCGACAAAGGCAATCTTGTCCCCCTTACTGGCTACCAGGTCCAGGTTGTTCAGCACCTTGACGCCATCAATGGTTTTGCTCAAACCCTTCACTTCAAGAATGATATCACCACAGGGGCGCTCGGGCTTGAACACTATAAACGGGTATTTGCGTGATGACACCGGCAGCTCTTCAATATTCAGCCTATCGAGCAACTTTTTACGTGAGGTAGCCTGTTTGGCTTTGGAAGCGTTGGAGCTGAAACGAGCAATAAAGTCCTTGAGTTCGCTGGCTTTATCACTGGCTTTTTTGTTGGCATCCTGTTTTTGTTTCAAAACCAGCTGGCTGGCTTCGTACCAGAAATCATAATTTCCTACATAGGTGCGGATAGTACCAAAATCAATGTCGGCAATATGAGTACAAGCCTGGTTAAGGAAGTGCCGGTCGTGTGAGACAACGATCACGGTGTTCTGAAAACGGCCAAGAAATTCTTCAAGCCATTGGATTGATTTGAGATCGAGATTGTTGGTTGGTTCATCAAGGAGCAGAATATCGGGGTTGCCGAACAGGGCCTGGGCCAACAATACCCGGACCTTTTCTCCGCCTTCCAGCTCTTTCATCTTTTTATGGCGCAGCTCTTCGGGAATCCCTAACCCGTTCAGCAAAACCGCAGCCTCGGATTCAGCATCGTAACCATCCATATCGGCAAATTCCGCTTCCAGCTCACCTGAACGGACGCCGTCCTCCTCGGTGAACTCCCCTTTTGAGTAGATCGCTTCACGTTCAACCATGACAGCATACAGCCGCTTGTGCCCCATAATCACGGTATTGAACACGGTCTCTTCATCAAAGGCGAACTGATCCTGACGTAACACGGCCAGACGCAGCCTCTTGCCGATCGACACCTCCCCTTTATCGGGTTCGCTATCACCGGCCAGTATCTTAAGAAAGGTAGATTTCCCGGCACCGTTGGCGCCGATAAGGCCGTAGCAGTTACCGGAAGTGAACTTGATGTTGACGTTTTTGAAAATAGTCCGTTTGCCGTAGGCTAAACAGATATTTGAGGCGCTGATCATTAGTGATTATCCTTTGAAATAAAAAATAAAAACCACAGGGCCAAACCCCGTGGTTTTCGAGATGCGAATGTATATCACCCTTCCCTTGGGCAGGCAACGCTTTTTCGTTGCCTGGATAGAATAAAAGCCTTTTCACACAAACAATTCAGTGCCAATATACAAACGATGAACCAAACCTTCAACTGCCGCTGCTGCGGCCACTGCTGCCTCAATCTGATAGACGCCTACAATGGCTGTGTCAGCGATGCCGATTTGCAACGTTGGCAACAACTGGGTCGCGACGACCTGCTGGTCCGGGTCAAAACTCTCGATCTGGGTCCAGACAACAAGCTACACACCGCCTGGGTCGATCCCGAGTCAGGAGATGACGTCGAACGTTGCCCCTGGCTACTCGAACGGATCGATCGAAAAGGCTACTTGTGCGGAATCGAAGACATCAAGCCGGATCACTGCCGAGCCTATCCAGAACACCGGAAACACGCAGAATCAACCGACTGTAAAGGCTATAAGAAAGACTAGCTGTAAGCTATAAACTGATAAGTAGAATTATGGGAGCGATAAAAGAATGAAAGAAAAAACAAAAAGCAAAGATCTATACGTAGCCAACCTATCCTTTGAAGCAGAAGAAGAGGATTTGCAAAACTTATTCGCCATCTGTGGAACGGTGCGCGCTATCCATATGGTTACCGACCAGAAATCTGGCTTATCCAAGGGCTGTGCCTTCGTCCACATGACAACCGCCGCCGAAGCAAAGGACGCAATAAACACACTGGATGGTGCCAGGCTGATCGATCGCTGCATCAGTGTTACTATAGCGCTACCGAGAAAATCCGCGACTCCCCCTGTCGTGAAAGAGGCGCCTGAAAAACCAAAGCGGAGACGACACCCACCCAGACGGCGCAAATAGCCAGACAGACTGATTCTACTCTTTATTCTACCTTCACTGTCGTGCCGACATTGGCAAAGAAAACCTTGTTGGGAAAACGGGCATGTAACTGTGCGGAGCGAAGCTGGCCAGTGCAGTGCGAAACACCAAGGCGATCAAAATCCAGGCGCATCAGGTAGTCGACGGTTGCTGCAAACTGTTCATCGCTGGCCGGGCCCAGGTGTGTTCCGCCTATAATTGCATGAATGCGAGGGTTGTCCAGCTTGTTACGAAAATGCTCTACCGTATTGACCAGCCCGGCATGCGCACATCCCAGTAGGATCACCAGTCCTTTCGGCGTTTCAATAGCAAGAGCCGCATCGTCCAGGAATTCATCCGCGACCCATCCTTCGCCATCTACAGAAGGTCGAACGAGATGCGGGTCACCAACTTCAAAGGGAGATAGCCGCGGGATGGCTCCACTGAAGTAGAGACCCGGGGCGAGTTCTGTAAACGAGTCCAGAAGATTGAAACTGGCACCGGCAGACTCTAGATCGCTACGGCTGTACGGCAGGCTGATATTGCGCCGTTCATGCTGCCCCTGCCAGAAACGCTCTACGAAGATCTGTGAATGGGCATAAACCGGACGTGGGCCGATCTCCTTGAGCAGCGGCAGGAGGCCGCCGCTGTGATCATAGTGCCCATGGCTCAGGATGACACCATCAATCTGGTGCGTATCATGCTCGAGGGCGGCCAGGTTCGCCAGGAGAGTCCCACCAACGCCTGTATCAAAGAGCCAGGTCGCAGCAGACATCTCCACAAGACAGGAAAAACCGTGCTCTCCGCACGCTTGAATCGGTCGGCCAACAGTGTTTTCACAAATTATGGAAAGTTGCAAGGCCATGGCAGTCTCCTCTTTTACACAATCAAGCGTGGGTGTTATAGTGACTGAAAATTCAGTCAATTCATTACTTAACAACTATAAAAAAGACAAGGAATAGAACATATGTCAGAAACTTCTACAACAATTCAACTGACCGGCAAACAGAACCGGTTTTTGCGCGGCCTGGGGCATGGCCTGCGTCCCTTCGTCATGATCGGCAAACAGCACCTCAGCGACGAGATTGTCAAGGCCACTAACGAGGCCCTTGAAGCGCACGAACTCATCAAGGTAAGAATCCAGGACGGCTGTCTGACTGACCGCAAGACAGTTGCCTCTGAACTCGCCGCCGAGACCGGTTCCGCCGTAGCACAAATCCTCGGCAGCACCTTCTTGCTTTACCGCCCGAGCGACGAACCAACCATCAAGCTGCCAAAATAGATAGGAGACAGTAAACAGGAGAGAAGCGTTGATCAATGTTTTCCTCCTGCCTCCTGTATTCTATATATTGTCTCCTATCCCTATCAAACCCTCTCATAGGGTTCAAAGAGTCTCTTGTACTCATCAAGGGCATAACGATCCGTCATACCGGCAATATAATCGCAGATGACCCTCTCCCTCCCGTGGTGCGCATAGTTGTCCTGATAGCTTGTCGGCAGCAAGGTCGGGTGCTGCAGGTAATTATCAAAAAGCATGGTCAGGAAACGCTCTGCCTTGATACGCATACGTTCAACCTTGTAGTGACTGTACAGGTTCTTGTAGAGGAAAGCCTTCAGCTCACGGTTGCGCGTCGCTGTATTCTCGCTGAACATCACCAGGTTGGTCCTATGCCCGCGCACGTCATCCAGGGAGTTGGTACCAGCTGCGACAAGATTGGCACGTGTCTGCTCAACAAGGTCAAGGATCAGGAAACCGATCAGATGACTGATCGTCTGCAGGATCTGGCGATCTTTTGGCAGTGACGGGTGTTTAGTAGCCACCCTGGCATAGGTTTCAGCCCAGAGATCAACGCCCATCAAGGCCTCAGGATCCAGGTAGCCAGCCTTGAGACCATCATCAATATCGTGATTGTTGTAGGCGATCTCATCAGCCAGGTCAATAATCTGGGCTTCCAGGGTGGCCCGCAGGTCCGGACGGTACTCTTCGAAGCCGGAGTCATCCGGGATGTCATAATCCGAGGAGTGCTTGATAATCCCTTCCCGGACTTCCCAACTCAGGTTCAAACCGTTGAAATCCGGGTAGCGTTCTTCAAGGTGTTCAACGATACGCAGAGATTGACGGTTATGCTCAAAACCGCCATAGGAGGCCATCAAACGGCTGAGGACATCCTCACCAGTATGCCCAAAAGGCGTATGGCCCAGATCGTGAGCCAGGGCCAGAGCCTCAACCAGGTCTTCGTTCAACTTCAGCCGACGAGCGATGCCGCGACCGATCTGGGCAACTTCCAGGGAATGGGTCAGGCGTGTTCGGTAGTAATCACCTTCGTGATTGACAAAAACCTGGGTTTTGTACTCGAGGCGCCTGAAGGCTGCACAATGAATAATCCGGTCGCGATCACGTTCGTAGACAGGTCGATCATCCTTGTAGGCCTCATTATATTTCCGACCATGTGAAAATTCACTCTGAGCGGCATATTTTGCCAAGTCTTGTCGTTCCATTGAGCCCTCCCTAATCGATATTCATTTAAGCCACGCCACAAGCCATCTGTCAAGTCAGATTACGCATTCCTCGTTCTTGACCACCAAGGATGATTGTGCTAGTTTTTTTCACGTGTTACGCGCATTCAGAAGATCTTTACAGGGGTGGTTTCATGCGGGTGATTTCCGGCAGTTGCCGTGGCAGGCGGCTGACCACATTCAAGGGACGTAATGTCCGGCCAACACCGGATCGGGTCCGCGAGGCACTGTTCAGTATTTTGCAGAGCAAACTGGGCAGCTTTGCAAACCTCAAGGTCCTGGACCTCTTTGCCGGATCTGGAGCCCTGGCAATCGAAGCTTTGAGCCGTGGCGCAGCCTCCGCATGTCTGGTGGAAAAGACCACAACATCTGAGAAAATTATACGTGAGAACCTTGACCGTTGCCAATTGTCGCAAAGAGCGGAATTGGTCATCAGAGATGCCTGGCAAGCTCTACATGGCTTCTCCGCCAGATCATTTGACCTGGTTTTTATCGACCCGCCATACGGTCAGGGCTTTGCCGAACGCGCGCTGGTTGAAATCGAGAAACTGGGATTGTTGAGTGAAAATGGTATTCTCTGTGCGGAAACAGGCACAGGAGAGACTCTTCCACAAGCCATCGGTCGGCTACAACGCGTCGACCAGCGTCGTTACGGCACAATTATGATAAACTTCTATGGATATTCTTGAAGAGAGGCTGACATGAACAAACAGATTGCCATTTATCCCGGCTCTTTTGATCCAATTACCTATGGGCACCTGGACATCATCGAGCGCGGGCTTGGAATCTTCGATGAAATCATCATAGCTGTCGCCAGCAATTCAGAGAAAAACAGCCTTTTCACAACCGCAGAGCGTATTCGTCATATTGAGGAAACATTCGATGACAACCCTCGTGTTACGGTTGACACATTCGACGGCTTGTTGGTTGATTACGTTATATCCAGAGGAGCCAAGGTTATCTTGCGTGGTTTGCGGGCAGTGTCCGATTTTGAGTATGAGTTCCAGATCGCCCAGATGAACCACAATCTCAAGAGAGAAGTCGAAACCCTCTTTATGATGACCTCGGTTCCCTACGGCTACCTCAGCTCTTCAATCGTGAAGGAAGTTGCCGGCCTGAAGGGGTCGGTGGAAAGTCTGGTACCGCCAGTGGTCAGAAATGCCCTGGCTGAAAAGTTTGGTAAAACGACTAAAGGTTGAAGGAGACTTTATGATTACACGTGAGATGATCATTACTGAAATAATCACCAAACACCCTGAGACCATTCACGTTTTTCGTTCCTTCGGTCTCGAATGCAACGAGTGTCAAATTGCCGAATACGAAGAACTCGAACATGGTGCCGGGGTGCATAATGTCGATATAGATCTGTTGCTCAAGGAGTTGAATGAAGCCGTCAGCAACGATCAGGACAAAGTCTGACCTATAAAGCTCAACAAAAACATCTCGACGCTCAGATAATTTCTTACAGGCATCCAGGGCTTGAAAACTATCTGTGCCTAATGGTAGCTGGGCTCCATGTTCTTCAATCGCTCCAATCGAGACCAAAACAGTTCGTCTTTTCGTCAATCCAGTCAGAAAAATCCTACGTTTTAATTTCCTCAACAATCATTATGGCCTCAAAAGTAAAGGGCGGCTCGCGCCGCCCTCAATGAGTTAGAATTTGAGCCTAACGAGGTGTCATCTTGTCGGCTAATTGTCGATCTGCCCTGCAAACTTGTGCGGAGTCGTGTTGGTGACTACAATGCCGCTTTCGGCAGGACTGAGACCAGTTATCTCTTTGTGTTGTACTTCACTCGCTTCTTTTGCAAGTTCCAGCCGGGCGAGTGTTTCTACTGGCGCAGTAACCAGAGAAATTTCAACGCGGCGATTTAGTGCTCTACCGGCTTCGTTAGTATTGTCAGCCGTTGGCATGCTGTCGCCAAGACCACGCAAAATGATGACTTCAGATGGGACTCCAAGATGCTGTTGCAAGTATTCGGCTACATTGCTGGCACGTGCCTTGGACAGGGCAAGATTGTCGGCAAAAATATGTCGGCTTCGTGCGGCGACCGGCAGATTGTCGCTATGCCCGACCACGTCAACCCTGGCAAGCTTCTGCGACTTAAGCTGCTCGACAAGTTGCTCAAGCATCGCCAGATCAGTCTCCTGTAGTGTCGCGACGAAGGAGGGGAAGTGGGGGTAGAAACGAATCTCTTGTATGTCCTGTTGTTCCACTGCAAGTTG
Source organism: Desulfuromonadales bacterium (assembly GCA_030614505.1). GTDB lineage: Bacteria > Desulfobacterota > Desulfuromonadia > Desulfuromonadales > BM103 > M0040. The sequence goes on along the minus strand of JAUWTX010000019.1, from coordinate 671 downwards.
GTCAACCGCTTCAGCAGCGGGCTCTTTCTCAGTCACAACAGGCGTCGTCACCTTTGCTTCCTCAGAAAGCACCTTGGCAACCAGCACGGCAGGGACTTCTGTTTTAGTTTCAACGACATCAACAGACCTCAGGTTCTTCCAGGACACATGAATACCTGTTGAGCGCCCTTCTACCGTGTATTCCGGCAATATTGTTCCACTGGCGTCGAAAACCAACCGAATTTTATCATTGTGAGTTCCGAGACGCACATTGCTAAAGCCGTCCATTGCCGGGAATGAGCGTTCATCAAAAGAAGGCTTCAGATCAAAAACATCAACGACCAGTCGAGGAGGATCAGTCAGGGTAAAGTAGCGGAACTTTTCAATTTTGCCGTTAGATTCAAGAATAACCTGCCCTGACTCCATCCTGACTTCGCTCAGGACACTTGCCACGGGCGAAGAATCTCCCGGGACATCTTCAGGCTCAGGCTGGGATAGCAATTTTTCTGTTGTCTCTGTGTTTTCCTCTACAGCCAGTTGTTCTGCTGCAAGTTGTTCTGCTGCAAGTTGTTCTGCTGCAAGTTGCTCAGCAGCGAGTTGTTCTGCTGCAAGTTGCTCAGCTGCAAGTTGCTCAGCTGCAAGTTGTTCGGTAGCAAGTTTCTCGGCTGCAAGTTGCTCAGCAGCGAGTTGTT
>JAUWTX010000287.1 GCA_030614505.1 Desulfuromonadales bacterium | reverse complement strand
GCACCAGCCACCGGAAGAACTGCTGCTTGAGATAGCCAGTGAGGGGCCATTGCCAGCTGGAACCACCTTTTATCGTGGCGCAGGTTGCGACAAGTGTATGCAGATCGGCTATTGGGGACGGACCGGGATCTATGAATTACTGAAAGTGGACGATAAGGTGCGCGAGCTGCTGTTGCAGGACAAGGACGCCACATCGATCAAGAAGGCCGCCATAGAGGGGGGCATGCGTTCCCTGCGAAGTGCCGGTCTTGCCAAAGCGTTACAGGGCATCACAACTCTTGAGGAAGTGATGCGCGTCACCCAGGAGGAGGTCTAGGTGCCGCTGTTCGAATACACCGGACTGGATGGTCAGGGCCGCAAGGTCTCCGGCCGGATCGACGGGGCCGGGCGCAGTCTGGTTTCTCAACAGTTGCGCGAACAGGGGATCTTTCCGACTGAACTCCATGAAAGTTCCAGCCCGCACGTGCGCCGTCGTTGGTCGAATCTGCTGGTCAGCCTGCAGCGCTCAACGGCGGAGCTTGCCTCGGCAACCCGCCAGCTCGCTACCCTGCTCGGTGCCGGGTTGTCCCTCGATGTTGCCTTGGGCACTGTTGCCGAACAGACCGACCAACCGATGATCGGTCGAGTATTGGCCGATGTTCGCGAAGAGGTCATTCAGGGTAACCCGCTGCATCAGGCGTTGGCCAGGCATCGGGCGGTTTTCCCCGATCTCTTCATCAACATGGTTCAGGTCGGTGAAAACAGCGGGACACTTGATGAAGCTTTGCAGCGGCTGGCTGATTTTCTCGAGAGCCAGGCCCGGACCCGGGCGCGTATCCAAGCTGCCTTGGCTTACCCGGTGTTGATGACCCTGGTCGGTAGCGGCGTACTCGCCTTTCTCTTTGTCTTTGTGGTGCCGAAGATCACCCGCATGTTGCAGGAGATGGAGATGGCTCTGCCCTGGCCGACCCTGCTGCTGATCAACCTGGTCGATTTTCTGACGTCTTGGTGGTGGTTGCTGACCATTGGCCTGGTGGCTGCTGTCACGCTCCTGTTGCGTTATCGACGGACAGAAAGCGGACGCTTGCGCACCGACCAGATGCTGCTTAAGGCGCCACTGTTCGGTCGTCTGCTGCTGCTGATTGCAACGTCCCGTTTTTCTCGCACCCTTGGCACGCTGCTGCAGAGCGGTGTGCCGCTGATCAAGGCTCTCGACATCTCCCGTAATCTGCTCGCCAATCGCGTCCTGAGCCTTGCCGTGGAGGGCGCTATCGTGCAGGTTCAGGAAGGCGGCAATCTGGCTACTGCTCTGCGGGAAAGCGCAGTCTTTCCGCCAATGCTGATCCAGGTAACAGCCGCTGGTGAGAAGAGTGGCAAGCTGGAAGAAATGTTATTTCGAGTCGCTGATACTTACGAGCACCAGTCCGACCTTTCGATCACTGGTATGCTCTCTCTGCTCGAACCGCTGATGATCCTCTTCATGGGGGGCGTGGTCGGCTTCGCGGTGCTGGCCATCTTGTTGCCGATCTTCCAGGCGAGCCAGGGCTTTGGATAAGATGACGTGAGGGAGACCCTTCACGCCTCACATAGTAAGGAGTCTGACATATGTCATCACTTAATAATCGTTTCCAGCGCGGCTTTACCCTGATCGAAATCATGGTGGTCGTGGTGATCCTCGGTATCCTGGCTGCTGTGATCGTGCCGCGTTTGCTGAGCCGCCCGGATGAGGCCAAGGTGACCAAGGCCAAAGTGGACATGAAGAGCATCGAAGAGTCGCTTGGCCTGTTTAAACTCGACAACGGCTTCTACCCCTCCACGGAGCAGGGGCTCAAAGCCCTGGTCACCAAGCCGGAGACCGGGCGCATTCCGGCCAAGTATTCGGTTGGCGGCTACCTGAAAAAGGTGCCGGTCGATCCGTGGAACAAGCCGTATCTCTATATCTCACCGGGCGTGCACAGCCGTGATTTTGATATGATCAGCTACGGTGCGGACGGCGAACCGGATGGCGAAGAATTTGATGCTGATATTAACAGTTGGGAACTTGACTAGTTTTCGTCCGGAAACGGCCCTTTTTCGCAATCTCGGCGTCAATCTACACATTTGATTGTGCAGCGTAAAGTACTACGCCTCCGCTCAAATGCTTGATTTCCTTGACCTTGCGAAAAATTGCTCGTTTCCAAATCGAAAACTGCACTCGTGTTCATACGGAGTTTCCGGATGGACACTAACTAGGAACTGAGATCAGGGTCTCATGGATAAACTTGCAGTTGGCCCATTAACGGTCCGGAAAGCCACAAGACAGGCCGGGTTCACCTTGATCGAACTTGGAGTGGTGGTCGTATTGCTGGCACTATTCGCCATCTTTACCATCCCGCTCTTTAGCTCAGTCGGAACCAGTGATCTCGGTTACTCTGCTCGTCGCCTTGGCGGTACGATCAAGTATCTGTTTAACGAATCAGCTTTGACCGGCAGGGAGCATCGCCTGATCTACAATCTGGAGCGTGGCACCTACCGGGCCCGGATTGTTGCAGCGGACGGCGAGATCGTTGATCTTCCCGGGTTGGGCAAGCAAGCCTCACTGGCCGGTGATGTCAGTTTTCGTGATGTGCAGTTGCCGGGCCGGGGCACTTTTACCTCCGGTGAGGTGACGGTGCGGATTGACCCGAGCGGCTGGGTTGAGGAAACAGGTGTGCATTTAGAAGCTGATTCAGGAGACGTTTTGACCCTGCGTGTCATGCCGCTGACAGGAACCAG
>JAUWTX010000016.1 GCA_030614505.1 Desulfuromonadales bacterium | reverse complement strand
ATGTCAACAAAAGTATTGCCCTGGGCAAAAGCGTATCTGATCTGGCGCGTGAGTTTGCCGCCCTTGGCAAGCTTCGACGTGAGAACACATCGGTCATCGAAATACTCAATCTGTTATCATCTGCTTTGGGAGACGATGTCTGGATCGACCATTTTGTTGTTTCTGTCGGGAAAGTCGATTTGTCAGGCTCTGCCCTTGATGCCTATGCGATGGTGTCGTCCCTGCAGCGGATGGACGAGGTCAAAGACGTGCGGCTGAAGTCACCCATCGTGAAAGGCAAGCAGGACGGCCATCAAAGGTTCCAGATTGAATTGCAAATGGAGGACCCGAAGTGAAACCACTCGCCTTCCAGCGCCGTCAAGTGTCGGCACTCGTGCTTTTGCTCTTTGTTGCACTTGCAGCTCTTGCCTTTTCGCTTGGTCCACTCAAGTCCTGGTTTGAGATCGACAGCCAAATGAAAAGACTTGAGCAATTGGTCGAGGGGCAAAGGTCCATTATTGCCAGAAGCAACGCATCACGAGATGAATTGAACAATCTGGGAGAAAATGCAGGCCTGCAGGGTCAATTGCTTCAGGGAAAATCCCTGAACATGGTATCGACACAAGCACAGGCAACTCTGACAAGCCTTGTTGAGGAAAACGGTGGCAAGATCCTCCGTGTCGCCAATGCGGCCATCGACGCTGATAACCATCGCAGTCTTAAGCCGATACTGACTTCAGTGTACTTTGAGTGCGATGATCAGAGCCTCAACGATATTCTCTATGCCATTGAGTTCGGTACAATCAACTTTGTCATCGACCGTGCTGATTTGCGTTCACGCCAGGGCAAGACGAGAGGAGGCGCATCGCAACGAAGGACCGGCGCTCCGGCAGGCTCCCTCGTCGTTCGAATAGACGTGCGCGGTTTTTGGCAACGCACCAGCGTGACCGAAGGTTGAAGGCTTGCCTGAAAACCGGCGCTCTTCACTTTGGCAATTTTCAGCTCGCAAAAAAGGCCCCCGCCAGGACGGAGGCCTTCCTTCTCGTTGATTACAGGTGTCACTTCAGACGGAGGCCAGTGCTGGACTTCCGGTCCATTCCTGACACACAGGACCTATCCGTCAATATGGCCAAATCCAGGACCAATCGGGCTCTTATAGAGAACACCGTGTTCGCCTGCAGACGGATCATTTGAGATGGTTTCGATGGTGGCGAAAAAATCCCAGATCACCGGTCCGATTTCGGTGCCGTCAGCGGCATACCAAACGTCAATTCCCCTTGCAGCGTCAAATGCTTTCGTCGCATCATCCGGTGCTGCCACGATCTTTGTAAAGTAGGTCCATTTTCGCATCTTGCCATTGACCTCAACCTTGCCGGACATGTGATTTGTCAGCCAGGCTCCGGACCCGATGTATGAGTCTGACCCCGGGTGTCTGTCCAACTTCCCATCGCCATCACAATCCTTGTTGCTCAGCCAGGCAGAGTTCCACTTCATCATCAGGTCAACATCTGCATAGGGCTGACACCAGCCGGCGTCACGATAGGCGTCGCAATAGCCGCCATTGAACATCTGAGCCTGATAATTGTAGCCCCAGTTGTTAAAGCCTGGAAATATAAGATCCCCCTCAGAGGTCAAAAGTGTCCCGTCCTGGATGGTCGTGCACTCCGCAAAGGCAGGAGAGGCTGACAGAGCCAATAACGAGGCGGCAAGTGTCGTTTTAAAAATCCGTTTCATTTTCACCCCAACATTTCAAGTCCTGCGCTTCATCGCTGCAGGATGGTTGTGAAGTGTAGGGAGATACACCGCATGAGTCAACTCGTGCGGGAATTGAGTCAATCCATGCGCGTCTTTCAGTCAGTTACACTCAATCTAACCTGTGCGAGCCTGCAAGATACAAGCAAAAAGGCCGCAGGGGGGGGGGGCTCCCTCTGCGGCCTGATTTATTTCTTTCAGCTCAGCTATTTGAGTTGAATTGAGCCGGTCCCGGTGTTGTCAGCGGTGTCGGTTTCACCCGATACCGTTGCTGCTGTCGCTGTCAGGACATGAGTTCCGACTGTATTCCCGCCACTGGTAACCCCCCAAGCGAAGTCGATTGTTGTCTGGTTCCCCGCAGCCAGAGCCCCGCTGGATAACGTGCCAATCGTGCCGTCAAGATCGGACGCAAGCGTCACGTCGAAGGTTTCAGTGAACGCACCCTGGTTCTCGACAACGACTGATATTGTCACATTAGAAGCAGCGGTCTTAAGCTTGACGGTCCCCGGTGAGGCGGTGACGGTGAGTACCGCAACATCATGAACGCCCGCTGACGCCACGTCCGAGGTCGTGGTGGCCGAGTCGTTGCCGGAATTGGCATCTGTTCCGCCGTCACCGCCATTGTGCGTGGCAATCGCTTCCAGAGTGTGAGTGGCGATCGAGGCTCCGGTGGTATCCCAGCTGAAATTCAGCGTAGCGGTCCCTGTAAGTGGAGCCAATGCGCCGCTGCTCAAGGTCTGGATCGGCGAGGCATGGCCGGGATCGTCAGTGTTATCGTAAAGCGTCACATTGAAGGTTTCAGTGAATCCGCCAGGGTTGGAGACATTCACATCAACCGCAGCAATGCTGCCCTGAGGTGTTGAAGCCGGTGCCGTGACACTATCCACTGCAACGTCATGAACCGGTGGTGTCGTTACATCCGATGTGGTGCTGGCTGCATTGTCGGAGGTATCAAGTTCACCGCTCACTGTGGCGGCGGTCGCCGTCAGAGTGTGCGTCGCGATTGTCGAACCGGTGGTATCCCAGTTGAAGTTCAGAACCGTCGATGCTCCTGCGCCCAGAGCACCAGAGCTCAGGGTCTGGATCGTGCCGTCAAGATCGGACGCCAACGTTACATTGAAGGTCTCGGTGAAGCTGCCCTGGTTAGTGACACTTACATCAACAGCAGCGGTGCTGCCTTGTACAGTTGAAGCCGGTGCCGTGACACTGTTCGCCGCAACGTCGTGAGACGTCACTGTCGATGTCGTCGAGCCGGTGTTGTCGCCAGTGTTGGTTTCGCTCAGAACCGTATCGGCGACTGCTGTCAACGTATGCAGACCCAGCGAAGTGGTCGGATCCGTCACCCAGGTGAAGTTGAGGTCGGTAAAGTTACCAGCCGCCAGAGCCCCACTGCTCAAGACCTGGATCTGGCCGTCAAGGTCGGACGACAAGGTCACATTAAAGGTTTCCGTGGCACCGCCATTATTGGTGACGCGAACCGTAACCGTTGGACTTGTTCCGCGATCAACCGTCGCTGGGGCGCTCACCGAAGTCACGGTCACGTCGTGGGTTACGGGCGCGATCACATCCGACGTGGTCGTGGCTGTATTGTTGGCGGTGATGGTCTCACCGGTCACTGTCGCGGCCACCGCTCTCAATGTGTGAGTCGCGATAGAGGCGCCTGTCGTGTTCCAGCTGAAGTTCAGTGTGGTTGTCCCGCTTGCCGCCAGAACGCCGCTGCTCAGGGTCCCGATTGTTACGGTGTCGGTATCGTCGTAGAGCGTCACATTGAAGGTCTCGCTATAGCTGCTGCTCAGGTTGGCGATATCAACATCGACGGTCGCCGTGATGCCCTGATCGACCGAAGCGGGTGCTGTGACCAGAGTGACTGCAACGTCATGGATTGCGACGGTCGCTGTCGTCGTCGCGGAATTATTTCCTGTATTGGTCTCGCTGGCCACTGTATCGGCAACGGCCTCCAGCGTATGCGTGCCGAGGCTGGCGCCGGTGGTGTTCCAGCTGAAGTTCAGCGTGTTGGTCCCGCTTGGTGCCATGGCGCCGCTGCTCAGTGTGCCGATGGGCGAAGCGTGTCCCGGATCATCGGTATTGTCGTAGAGCACGACATTGAACGTTTCTGTGAAGGTGCCTGGATTGGCAATGTCAACAGAAACTGTCTCGATATTGCCTTGCAGGATCGGACTTGGCGCTGTCACCAGGGTCACCGACACGTCGTGCACGTCGGCACCGGCTACCGTCACACTATCCGTGCCGGAATTGTTTGCGATCACAAGTTCGCCAATGACCGGAACAATTTTGGCTGTGACCGTATGTGCGCCACCCTCTACGGTGACCCAATCAAAAGATGTTTGAGCCGAGCCGGTGGATACAACACCGGTAGCGGTTGACCGACCCAGCGTACCCTCGATGCTGGAGCTGTAACGCACTTCGATATCTTCGACATTATCACCCAGATTGGTCACATCGACCGTAATGGTAACTGTATCGCCGCCGTTAACCGAGGCAGGCGCCGCGCTGACCGTATCGACCTGAAGGTCGCGGTTCGGCACTGACCATTTGGCGCATCCGCCGCCTCTGTCGAAGCAAATGTCGTGGCGGTGGCAATCCGTACAGGCCCTTGTATTGTTGTGGTCAAGTTGCGCCCCGGTCAACGGATTGTGTTTGGCCGTTTGGGTGTGACACATTTGACAGAGCGAGTCGAAGGCCGACCAGTTCTTGTTGTCAGGTGTGGTCAGGGCGCCTGAGTCGCTCTCATTGGAGCGAAGGACCGTTGGATCTGACGGGCCGATTTCCACAGCCGGATCCAGTCCGTCTTCATCATTGTCAACCCAGGCATGCAGGCTTGAGGCAGGAAAAGCCTGCTCAAAAATGACATAACGCCGTTCCTGAGTGTAACAATCATTGACGATGGCTGTGTCGCATGTTTGCGTCACATCGCCTCTGTCAGGAATACTATTCTTGTTGAAATCCTTTTCCCTGGTACGGATGACTGCGTAGGGAGTAAGCCCGTCGGGATCTTCGGTGCCGATCATTTTGACGTTCACGCCCGTGGTCACATCCGCATGACCATCTGCGTGAGATGGGTCGCCAAAACGCCAGTTCGGCATATTATCGTGAATATTGTGGCAATCACTGCAAGTCACGTAAAACTCAGCATACCCACTACCGGTGCGGTGAGGCTGAACAGGGTCGGTTGCGCCATTGGCCGTCAGGTGGCAGCCGAGACACAGCACTTCCAGGTTGGTCGGTGAATTCAGGGGAACAAGGCTGGACGTCGATGAGGAGCCATGCAGAGAATGACAGAAGGTGCACTGGTGCGTGGGGAGCAGGGCTTCCGCCTCATTTGAGGCCAGCAACCCGGCAGTCATCATGATCAGTGTAAAAATCGTTATTCTGAGAGCGTTCATCATTGTACCATGTCCCCCATGGTAAAGGCTTCGACCCGACCCTTCATCGTATTGGTGACGTAGACACTGGCCGACGCTTCGTCGACGATCACATCATGCGGCAGCAACAATTGTTTGACGCCAGCACCTTTCGATCCGAACGTACCAATGCCGGTCCAGCTGTTGGGGCTAACCTCGTCAAACACCAGAACCTGGCCACGCCAGCTGTCCACCAGATAGACACGGCCGATACTGTCGAGCGTGACGCCCTGGATGCGGGAGAATTCAAAACCTGCCTGTCCGGAATTGCCGGAGATTGCGCCCAGGAAATTGCCGTTATAATCATAGACGTGCACCAGGGACGCTGGTGCGCAGCCCATCCATGTGCATTCCTCGCCGCCATCGTCACTGACAAATATCCGTTGACCCACCCGGTCCAGAGCCAGCCCTTGCGGGCGTCCAACAGGGTTCGTGCTGCCCGCTGCGCCGATAGTGCGGATCAGGGCGCCAGTTTCGTCAAGCACCTGAACCATTTTTCCCAACCTGCTCGCTACAAAGAGTAATCCGAGGCCTTCATCAACGGCAATGTCAGATGGCCTCTCAAGCGAAGCTCCCGTGAGGTTGGCCGAGACCTGTACCCATCCGCTGACCTTCTTGGCATTTTTCGTGTTCTTCGTGTTCTTCATTTCTGAAGTTTTATCTTCATAAACCTCAATGGCACCGGTGCGTTCATCCCCCAGATAAACACGGTTGTTCATCCAGGCCACGCCCAGGGGTTTGCCGGTCACCGTTATTGTGTCAGTCACCGCCAGAGTAGTCGGGTCCAGGAACACCACGCTATAACCGACATAATCGCCAACCATCAGGCCGAGCGGGCTCTCGGTGATCCGAATCGGTCCGCTCATGGTCGCGTCTGTGCTTGTCTGCGCCATCGCCCCGGAAAATGTCAGGATAATCCCGGCAACAAGGGCGGCCACAGCCCTGGCAATCCGGATCATTGATTTTCTCTCATTTTGACAAGGGTTCATGGTTTCGGCCACTTCCTGGGTTCACTGACCTTCCTCTTAACAAGACGATATCAAAAGGTCATTGCCAAACGCCAAACTTGGTAAACAGGAGCCGGTGGAAAAAGGGCTGAAACCTGCGGTCTGACCTGAATTCAGGGCGCGGCATAGTGCCCCGCCACCATCATCATTTGGCACAAGGGGAATATAACACCGCTCCATTGGCCAAATCAGACGTAAAATTGCCGCAGGGCGAGGAGGGCCGCATTCACTCAGACCTCGGGGGCAAATTAAAATACCGGGTTGTCGGTAGATCCGCACAGCACCAATGTTTCTGACGCGCAGCCGGCATCGGCGAGGCTCCTCGTCATCGGATCGTGCGGCAATACGCCCGGTACTACAATTCCCAATGAGGGCATAAGACACTGGAAGCAGGTTGTGGGGAAGTTTTATACAGCTTAGCCGTTCCTGGAACCATTGCAGTTGCTAAAAACAATTAGTCAGGAGAAATAGTATGCCCGGAAAAATGAAGGAAAAACTGGCATCATGGTGGCAGTATACGAAACGTATTCCGTTTCTTACCACAGCCATCGTGTTCTTTGTCGGCGGTGTAATTTTCTGGGGCGGGTTCCACTGGACCCTGGAGATCACCAACACCGAGAAGTTCTGCATCTCCTGTCACGAAATGCGGGACAATGTCTACGAGGAATACAAGAAAACGATCCATTACAATAACCGCACCGGTGTAAGAGCAACATGTCCGGACTGCCACGTCCCGAAGGTCTGGATTTACAAGATCAGGCGCAAGATACAGGCGTCCAACGAGCTGTATCATAAGCTCATGGGAACGATAGATACGCCCGAGAAATTCAAGGCGCATAGAATGGAAATGGCCGAGCGGACATGGAAGGTTATGAAGGACACTGATTCGCGGGAATGCAGAAACTGCCACAAGTTCGACCATATGGACTATGAGGCGCAAGACAAGCGCTCCGCCAGGAAACACCAGAAGGGTCTAGAAAAAGGGCAAACCTGCCTCGACTGCCACAAGGGTATTGCCCACAAATTGCCCGAAGAATACGAGGAAGACTAGGGGCCCATCCGGACCGGATCATCCCTTGCAGCCAGGAGGATCCAATGCGTCAATTTGGTCCCTTGAACGGGTGCGTTGAATGATCTTAGTTAACAGTATGACTTCGGCAGTCCGTCATTATAAAGGCGCATTTCATCGTATAGAGTATTGCTAGCCAGAAGTGGCGTCGGTATCTGTGTATTGATAGTGACTTGCCGGACAAGGAAATCCAGATGTGGTGCGCCAGATGTAGTGCAATTGTGCGTATACGGAATTCAATAAGCAAATAACGCGAAAGTGAGGTAGCTATGTTCGAGCTTAAAAGAGGGTCAACACTAACGTTGGCGACACTGTTTTTATCGGGAATGTGCGGATCGGCGCTTGCAGCAGCCCCGGCGGACTGGTCAGACATTGAAGCAAAATCCATTGTGCTTTTCTACCCGGGGCAGTCGACCTATGACTGGCTTCTGAGCGAGACCCATAAAAAGGGATATGAAAAAGTTCCCGCCGGTGCCAGGTGCTTCAAATGTCATGAAGAAGACGAAGAAGCCGTCGGTGAAGCGCGTATCGACGTGAGTGAAATAGACGGGATTGCCGATAAGAGCCCGACCATCGAAATGGATGTTCAGGCGGCCTATGATGCCACCAACCTCTATCTCAGATTTCAGTGGGAAGGCGACAGTGAAGGCTCTTCCGAAAAAGCCGACGCCCTGGGTCTTATGATTGATGACGGAAGCGTCAAACGATTTGACAAGCAGGGTTGCTGGTTGACCTGTCACAACGGCATGCCGGACACAGACAATGAGGCCGATGCCGCCGCTGTTGGCGTACACCCCCTCTTCAGTGGCAAGAAAGACGTCAAGAAGTATTTGCCCCAAAGCCGTACGGCTGATCTTGAGAGTTGGGACAAGACAAAGTCTGCCGACGAGGTTGCCGCTTTACGCAGCTCTGGCGTATTCCTTGACCTGATCCAGTGGAAAGCCGGCGACACCAAGGCCGTTGACGGAAGCGTTCTGGATTACCGCACCGAAGATACCGGCGGTCAGGATGTCACGGTGCTGGACAGCAGTTTCGACGACGGCACCTATACTGTCGTACTGCAACGCAAGCTGGACACCGGTCATCCGAAGGAAGACAAGATCATGAAGGCTGGCGGCGTCTACACGCTGGGTATCGCTGTTCATGACGACGATGTCGACAAGCGTTTCCACCATACGGCGTTCCCGATCAGTCTGGGTCTTGGCGCCGACGAAGCTGACCTGATGGCAACAGAACAATAGAGTAAGCAGATTGCGACGGACGGCGGTGGGTGACTTTAGTCACTCTCCGCCGTTCTGCGTTTGGTAACTCGTGCTGTGGCATAATGGCTGCGGCTTGCGGTTTGACTTGATCGAAACCGGCGCACGCGGCAAGATGCAATTAATTCCTATGATTGAAAGAGGACCAAAGTCGATGGAACACAATATGAAACGCACAGTGAGAATGGCCCTGGTCTTGGGCGTCATATCAGCCCTCGGCCTGTCAGCCTGCGAGACCGGGCCCGTCGAGACCTCCACCGCTGACCTGGTCTGGCCAGCAGCTCCAGACCAGCCTCGCATTGAATATTTAGCGAGCTGGAGCTCGAATGCGTTCACAATTGATGAAAACAAGTTCGTCAACGCGCTTCTTGGTGAGGCAGAAGAAATCAAGGCTTTAATGAAACCCTATGGCGTCCACGCTGACAAATCAGGTCGCATTTTTGTAACCGATACGCAGTTGGGCAAGTTGATCGTCTTTGATGAGGAGAACAGGCGTTTCGATGTTTGGGGGATGAAGGCAAGGGGTGCGCTGGTAAACCCGATTGGCGTTAGTTCTGACGATCAGGGCCGTATTTACGTATCCGATATTGGCAGGGCAAGGGTGGTGATCTTCGATTCGAAAGGGGATTATGCTGGAGCCATTGAGGGTGAAGGTGTCTTTGAGGGGCCGTCGGGAATTGCCGTGAGTAGTAAACTGGGCAAGGTTTTTGTTGCAGACACAAAGCGTCATGTTATCGAGGTCTTTGACCTTGACGGCAACCCGGTCGCGACAATCGGCAAGCGCGGCGCAGGCGAGGCAGAATTTAACTATCCAACCAATGTCACGGTTGATGGCGATGACCGACTTTATGTGACCGACACGCTGAATTTCAGGGTACAGGTACTTGAGGCGGACGGAACCTATATCAAGGAATTTGGCGGCGTTGGTGACTCGCTCGGCAAGCTTTCCCGACCCAAGGGTATTGCGGTCGACTCTGACAAGAATATTTTTGTCGTTGATGCCTCTTTTTCCAATTTTCAGATTTTCAATCAAGACGGAGAGCTGCTCCTGTTTGTCGGGGAGGCTGGACGTGAGGCGGGTCAATTCAGCCTGCCTGCGGGCGCTTATATCGATCACAGGGATCGTCTCTACGTCGTAGATCAGCTCAACGCTCGTGTGCAGGTCTTTCAAATCCTGACAGAGGGCCATGTGGCAAAATCGGGTTCGTGAACGAATCTTGCTCAGAAAATGGAGTGAGAAGCTTGGCGTAGTTTGGCGTGCACCCTTTCGCCGGGCTGTTTTGGCAGGTTCCTCTCCATCGACATCGCATGAGGCTGTTTCCCGGATTGACTAAATCGATGGTAGCGCCTTTCAATCCGGAAAAGAGACTGGCGCTGCAATGGGATGCAAGATCGCAGGCTGATCACACTGAGGCGTGTTGCCCCCCTGATCTCCACGTCAGCCTGCCTGGAAACTGAAGCCGCGAAAACACAGTCAAGAGCGATCCCGGGTTATAGTTAATGTGGTAATGAAAATCACTCTTGATCAGGACGATTATTCTAAACCCCTTGTGGACAAAGGGTCACACGCTGTTTGCCAAAATGTCGCACTTAAAATATGACAAAAGGACGCATGTCGCATGAATGGACAATTTGCGCATTGAAGAACATTAAAAAAGGGTTAGGTTGGGGGCATCGAGATTGACTAGGCAATTCGATACTGAAGTTGATAGATCAATCAGTAATATAAGGTTTGGAGGCACTAAAATGTTTACTCCTAAGACAGTTAGGAAAGTAGTTGGAATTATCGGGGTTGTTGGATTGTTTGCTGCGGCTGGTTCTGCTTCAGCTCTGACAGGTAAGCATGACCTGTCGGCAGCCGGGTATGGAAGTACCGAGAAATGTATTTTCTGTCATACGCCGCATGATGCCCCTGGCGTGAATGGTCCCTTGTGGAACCATGACAATTCGACCATTACCACATATAATATGTATGACTCTACGTTCAGCTCAACGATTGATATGACGGTTGCTGCTGCACCGGGCCCGGTTTCTTTGGCCTGTCTGTCCTGTCATGACGGGACGATCGGGATTGACCAATACGCGGGTAACAATACTGGTTCGACAAAACTGATGCCTACTGTAAATCAGGTGGGGACAGTTCTCGCCACAAATAATGACTTGAGGACTCAGCATCCGATTGCTGTCACATATGACGATACAATTGACACTGCATTTAATCCTGCGGTCGACGGCAAGGTCGGAACCGCTGTGTTGTTTGCAAATAAAGTCGAATGTGCAAGTTGCCACAATCCTCATGACAATACTGCCGCTCCCTATCTGCGTTCAACAAATGCGGCCAGTGCGCTTTGCACACAGTGCCACATCAAGTAGGTTAGTTATGACTGACTTTATACACAATGACTTGAGTAGATTGTGTTAGTGAAACAAATAGATAGGCAACGCGCCACCAGGAAGCTTTCAATGATCTTCCTGGTGGCGTTGCTGCCTCTGGTAACGTCATGCAGCGGGGGCGCTCTCAGAGTTTTCTTTGATATTCCTGAAAGAGGTCCGGACGCCCGGCGGACAGCTACCGCTCCCGCGGGTGAACCCGGTTGGTCAGAGCCGAAAAAAGTTGTGACCCCTGAACAGGCTGAAATCCGAAAGCAAATTATCACCGCCAAGACCTGGGAAGAGGCACGCGCGTTGCTTCCTCTGGATCGCCCTGGCAAAAAGGGGCAGGTTAAATGGACCGAAGCGGTGAAGTCAGGCATCATTGATCCGTTGCCAAGCAAGGAGGGCCCTCGTCCGCGAGAGATCATTGCCTTCAAATATGATTTTTTCTATCCGGCTCCCGAAACAGATCCGGGCTTTGAGATTTATTTTCCTCATTCGACACACACCGAATGGGTTGGCTGCGATTCCTGCCACCCGAAAATATTCCCGATCCGCGGCGGCGTCGAGCTAAGCAAGTCTGCGCTCAAAAAGGGTAAGCTGTGCGGTGTGTGCCATCAAAAAAAACCAGGAGTAGCATTTTCTCTCAAGTCCTGTGATCGATGTCACCCCAAGGCGGAAGAATAATATGTCGTTTGCTCGCATATTCTTATTGTCAGTAATAGCCGTGGGTCTGATCAGCAGTGACCCGGCCCTGGCAGCAAAGAAAAAGAAGGTCAAGCGGGCACCCGGCGATATTGCGTATTCACGCAAGGGTGGTGAATTTCCGCCAGCCGTCTTTCAACACTGGAGGCATGTGCCACAATTTAGATGTTATGTTTGTCACTCCGCTTTGTTCGAGATGCAGCAGAGCGAGGGGCTGGGTGAGCGCATGCACAAGGCAGACAGGTGTGGGTCCTGTCACGACGGTGAGCCTGCTTTCGCTCTTGGCATACAAACCTGTCATCGATGCCATGCGAAACCTCCTGAGAAAACCGGCGACAAGAAAAAGAAGAAAAAGAAGAAAAAGGACAAAAAAGTGAACGACGAGGCCAAAACAAAAGGAGGATCGGCCAAAAAGGAAGAATCAGCAGAGGATAAGGAAGCCGATTGACATGGACAGAAGGACATCCGTTAGCGTGAGGTTGGTTAGTAGAAATGGGATATATTGCCAAAACATGTACAATCGTCACGGCTGTTTGCGCTCTGTTGCCCGCAGCGGCTAACGCCGAAAACGACTGGATTCACCTCTATCCATTCGATTGGCAAGTTGAGTTGGAGTATGAAGGACGAAATGAGCAAAGAGGAGGCTTTGGCAGCACGCAAGACAGTCGATACACGCAGAAGCTTCAGGTTCGTCAAACCGGATATTCAATCGCTCCTCAAATTTTTGACTTTTCAATCACGTTAACGCCAACGTTCATGCAAGGCCAACAGGACAGTTTCCTGAGAACGACGCAATCAGACAGCACATTTCTCGACTACAATGTTGATCTGGCCGTGCTTCGGGGATCAACACTCCCTTTTGACCTGGGAGTTGGTGCGTCGCGCAACACCGGAACCATTTCCAACAGCCTGGGGAGCCGTGAGAGGTTTACACAGGAGCACCGATCCCTCAATCTGGGGATAAAGCTGCCAGCATTTCCAATGCAACTCATTTACAAGGAGCGGTTGCAGGATCATACATCGCAGTCCCGATTGACCTCGACGACGAGGCGGCGTGATGAGTTCCAACAATCTGTGAAATGGCGAGGGCAAAGCTCCAAAATGCAGGTTGAGGTTGAAAAGCGCTGGTTCGATGACAGGATAAGTGACAACGACTACGAACTGTTACAGCAAAGCATCACTCACTCGCTGGCCTGGGGCAAGAACAGTAATCTGAGAACTCGGCAGGAATATATCACTAGAGAAGGCGCCAATCCTTTCAGTCGATTTTCTGTTTCCGAGGGTCTTCGTCTTCAACACCTCGAAAACCTCCAGTCCGCTCTCGAATATAACTATACCTCGATTGAGCAGAACACCGACACGGAGGTTCAATTTGGCCAGTATGTTTTGAACTACAGGCCATCGAAAACATCCAGCATGGTCATTACCGCTCGGGGGCGAAATAGCGAACTTGAAACCGGGTCTGAGCTGGAATTTGGTGGCAGTATGGGGATTCGCTATGCGAAAGATGTTTTTTTGGGAGGGAAATTGAACTTTAACCTGTCAACGTCTTCCCTTCAAACTGACCGCCAATCTAACGGCTCGACATTCGAGACCGTCGATGCCTCCCACACCGTTCCTGTGACCCTGATCGTGCTTCTGGAGACAAGAGCGATCGAAGCCACTTCGATAATTGTGACGGACGCTTCAGCCGCCCAGGTGTTTCTGGAGGGCGTGGATTATATCGTTCGAGCTTTGTCTGGTGATAGGACCGAGTTGCAAATTCTCACTTCAGGTCTGATCGCGGCAGGAGACACGATCCTTGTTTCCTACAGCGCTGCAGCCCAGCCATCGGCTGAATTCAATGAAGGGATTGTGCAGGGAGGGATCTCTCTCAATTTCGATTGGGTGGAACTCTATCATCAGTCACAAGCGGCTAAATCGACACTGCAGTCAGGTTCATTCGGTGAAGGGAACAATGATCGAATTGAACAGACAACCGGCGTCAGACTGAAGCGCTCTGGAAAATGGTTTGAGGCGACAGCAGCGGCGGAAACCTATTTTCAGGAGGCAGGCGATTTTGCCAACAGATCGGATTCATATTCTGAATCAGTACACGTTCAGCTTTCGGCGCAAACCCATCTCTTCCTGTCGGCCGGTCAGATTTTTTTTGAAAGTGATGGCCAGGAGATCAACCTCAATCAATGGGATGTCAATCTGGAATGGCTTCCTGGATTCGGGTTGTCGGTGAAGCCTTTTGTGAACGGTTGGGACCGCCAGGAAGCGACCGGTAATTTCGAGGAGCGTCTGAGAGCGGGTCTCAACTTGACATGGAAGTTTCGTAAGTTCGACCTGGATTTTGATGCTTCGCACTCAGAGTTAGTGACACAGAATACGGACCAAACGGAAGATCGGATTGGCGTTCGGATCGTTAGGAGATCGCGGTGAAGAGTTTAACAGAAGCGCTATTGATCACAGCTTTGCTATTGACCGGCTGCACTCAGAAGGTAGACACCGGGCCTGCTGGCGAGGTTTGGCCTGTCACGGAAGATCAACAGCGCGTTTGGCCGGAGCCTCCTGCACCTCCTCGCATTCGCTTCTTACGTTCCATTGCGAGCGCTGCAGACGTCGGGTTTAAGGTCCCGTCAATGGAACGGTTCTTCGAGTTTGTTGTTGGCAAAGAGGATCTCCGATTGACACGACCCTACGGCATGGCGGTTAAGGGGCGGCTGCTGGCAATAGCGGATCCCGGTGCTGCGGCGGTCCATTTTCTGGATCTCGAAGGGCAGTTCTATAAACGGATATCCACAGTCGGAACAACCGATCTCCTGTCACCGATCGGAATTGCCATCGTCGATGATCACGTGTTTGTCAGTGACTCCGCCCTGAACAAGGTTTTTGTCCTTGATCTCGAAGGTGAGCTCATTCGCGAGTTGGATGGATTGAGGCGACCAACCGGTCTGGCTTATGACCAAGCCACGCAGCGATTGTATGTGGCTGAAACACTGGCGCACCGGATCGGTGTGTTTAATCTGGACGGGACAAGGCTGTTCGACATTGCCGATCCGGATGAAGGCGAACAGGTGTTCAATGCGCCGACGCATATTGCCTTTCGCGATGGCGTGCTACTGATCAACGATACAATGAATTTCCGTGTCGTGGCTATGGATGGAAACGGGCATCACCTGTGGTCCTTCGGGACCCATGGCACAGGATCCGGGCATTTCTCCCAGGTGAAAGGGGTCGATATCGATTCTCGTGGAAACATCTACGTTGCTGATGCTATATTCAACCGCGTGCAGATTTTCGACAAACGGGGACAGTTCCTGTTGGCTTTTGGAGACCCGGGGCATGGCAGGGGCGATCTGTGGTTGCCCGCCGGTGTCTTTATAGCGGGAGATCAGATATTCGTCGCAGATTCACAGAACAGGCGTGTGCAAGTGTTTGAGTATCTGGGGGGAGAGTAGAATGAAAAGAGCAGCGCTTGCCATTCTTGCGTTCCTGATGACGGCCCCCGCGGCCGAGGCGGCGCAGGGAATCGATAAAACGGTTCACAACCTGTCTCGGACAGGTCCCGGCACGGTCAAGAGCCAGACCGCTACCGCAGTTTGTGCCTTTTGTCACACGCCCCACGGCGCTGCGCCGCAAACCCCTGGCTGGAATCGAAATGCCTCCGGTCAAGCCTATGTGGAATATGATAGCTCGACGATGCAAGCGGTTCCAACACAGCCGGCTGGCAGCTCGCAATTGTGTCTGTCCTGTCACGACGGCACCGTGGCACTTGGATTACTCCGCAGGCCCATTCCGGGTGCGGGGAAGGGCGCTGGCTTGCTTGGCACCTTTATCACCGGGCGAGGCAGTCTCAATACCGACCTGTCCGACGATCATCCGATATCGTTTGCCTATGATCATGTTCTGGCAGCGGCCGATGGAAATCTAGCAAATCCGGATTTAATCGGGTTACCACTTGAGGACCAGAAAATGGAGTGTGGTACATGCCATGATGCGCATGAAAGTGATGTCGTTCCTTTCTTGCGTCGTTCGATGGCGAACGGTGAATTATGTCTTACCTGTCACTTGCCTGGCGGCACGGCCTGGTCGTGGTCACAGGCCTCCCACGCCAACTCGTCAGCAACAGATTTATCCGGAGCGGCCTGGCAGGAAAGAAAGCCGCAATGGCGCGGCGCCAACGTAGCGGAAAATGCCTGTTTCAATTGCCATGTGTCTCATGGTGCGCCGAAGCGTGCACAGTTAATCAAGAAATCTGAGGAAGAAGCCTGCTATCTGTGCCATCGGGGAGGCGTTGCGACCACCAACATCTTCAAGGATATGCACAAGCCTTCACGGCACAGGGTTACCGCCTATTCGGGCACGCATGAGACAGGAGAGTCCTTTTCACCATCACCACCCGTCGATCATGTGGAATGCGAGGATTGCCACAATCCTCACGCGGCCAATAGTGCCACGACCTCTGCACCACTAGCCCCTGGCTCGTTGTCAGGTGTTTCCGGTATCGATAGCAGTGGGATACAAATTGCGGAATCCTTCAATTCATATGAGATATGCTACAAATGTCATGCCGACAATCATGTAGCTACGACTACGACAGTCCTGCGCCAGATTTTGGAATTCAATACCCGTCTGGAGTTTGATCTTTCCAATCCGTCCTATCATCCGGTTGAGGGACCAGGCAGGAATGATTTCGTTCCAAGCCTCATCTCACCCCTGACCGTTAACAGTCAAATTTACTGCTCTGATTGTCACAGCAGCAATGATAGTCCCGGCGCTGGTGGTGCTGGTGCAAAGGGTCCACACGGCTCCATCTATGAGCCCTTGCTTGAGCGCAATTATTCGACATCGGACGGAACCTCCGAAAGCGGTTATTCCTACGCGCTCTGTTACAAATGCCATAGTCGCTCCAGTATTCTGAGCGACGAGAGTTTCCCTGGACACAGAAAGCACATCGTCGATGAAAGGACGCCGTGTTCGGCATGCCATGACGCCCACGGCATTGATTCGGGATCAGGCAACGCTTTCAATAACTCCAATCTCATTAATTTCGACACATCCATCGTCTCGACGAATTCCATGGGCCAGGGGCCCTTGTTCGAAGACAACGGTCATCGCGCCGGAAGCTGCGCCCTGTCTTGTCACAATGTGGAGCACAAGCCATGCTCCTATACAGGGAGCAGCACATCCTGCCAGAATTAGGTCTGGTGGATCTCCCCGTGACAACTGGTCCTATGCCCATAGTGCGCAGAATCGCTTAACTTTGGTATTGTATTAAGAGGCAATAGTCTGCTGAAAAACAGTTTCCAGTTGAACCAGAAGTAACCAACATCTCTCAATGGCTGTATATCTTCACCGTTGTGAGAGCCGTATCCGCGATATAAGAAACCGGGACAAGAAAAGGTAACCTACGATGATTACAGAACTTGGGCATTTTTGCCTGATCCTCGCGGCCTTTGTGGCGGTGTGCCAGGTCGTGATCCCCCTGATCGGAACCCGGTATCATCGTCCCGCTCTTGCGGCAATTGCTGATCCCGCCGCACAGATTCAGTTTTTGATGATCCTGGCTGCATGGTGCGCCCTGACCTGGGCTTTCGTTACATCTGATTTTTCCGTCCAGTTGGTTGCTCAAAATTCGCACTCGGCCAAGCCGATGATCTACAAGATCAGCGGCGTGTGGGGGAACCACGAAGGTTCGATGTTGCTCTGGGTTCTGATCCTTGCCGGGTTTGGTGCCGGCGTTGCAACGTTTGGCAAGTCTCTCCCGAGTAATTTCAGGGCAAGAGCCCTGGCAATTCATGCAGCCATCAGTCTGGGCTTCCTGTCGTTCATCATCCTGACCTCCAACCCCTTTACCCGTTTGATCCAGATCCCGGCAGAGGGGCGTGATCTGAACCCGTTGCTGCAGGACCCCGGTCTCGCCTTTCATCCACCTTTCCTTTATCT
>JAUWTX010000050.1 GCA_030614505.1 Desulfuromonadales bacterium | reverse complement strand
GCCGAGCTGGTGAACAACCTCCCAGAGGACCGGCACTCCTGGAAGCCACAACAACCTCCACACCCTTTGTCGCGCTCCTCGGGGCTCCTGTCCCCTCCCTGATCATGGGCCGGCTGACCCGGCGTTATGACAAGAGCGGCTACGGTATTCCGTTTCGTTCGTTCGGCCACGCCAGCATCGGCGCGGCAATCGCTTCAAACTGGATGAGCGCTGCATCCTTCCTCGGTATTGCCGGAGTGTTTTTCCTGCACGGCTATTTCGCCTTCGCCTACATTCTTGGCTGGACTGGCGGTTACGTTCTCTTGCTGGTGCTGATGGGCAGTCAGATCCGCCGGTTCGGCAAGTATACGGCTCCGGACTTTGTCGAAGTGCGTTACGACTCCTCGGCTGCCAGAGTTTTTTCTGCCGTTATCGCAATTGTCATATCCTTGATCTACTGTGTTGCCCAGTACAAAGGGATCGGCCTTATTTTTGCGTGGATGTTCGGTATCGATTATACGCAGGCCCTGATTTTAGGCATCCTGGTAACATTCGTCTTCCTTACCGTTGCAGGAGCTCTAAAAGCTGCACGCAACCAGCAGATGCACTACCTGCTCCTGATTCTCTCTTTCGTGATACCACTGATGCTGATTGCAAAAAAACTGGGCTACAACTGGCTCATCCCCCAATTCAGCTACGGCAGCGCACTGCGGGATCTGCCGGAGAGAATCTCCAGCGACTATCTATTCCCCTGGACCTTCGGCACACCTTACGAGTGGATTGCTCTCTGTTTTACTCTGATGGTTGGAACCGCAGGCTTGCCACATGTACTCTCACGTTTCTACACGACCCCGAATAGTCGCGATGCCCGTTGGGGTGTGGTCTGGGGCCTCTTCTTCATAGGTCTGCTCTACTGGAGCGCACCGGCTTTTGGTGCTTTTGCCCAAAGCTGGCTGGCGAAAACAGGGACCTCTCTTGATCCGGTGGCCGCTCTGGCGTTGGCAGACATTATCGTCATCAAGACCGCCGAATGGGTCGGACTCAACAAGGTCCTGGTTGGCATTCTTGCCGTCGGCGGCATCCTCGCTGCCATCAGCACAATCATCGGGTTGCTGGTCTCGGCTGCCGGGGTGGTTTCCTATGACATCTACTATCGCTTGATCAATCCCAGGGCCACCGAACGCCACCTGCTATTGGTTGCCAAGGGCACAACCCTGATCCTTGCCCTTCTGGTCCTGGTGATTGCCGTGAATCCTCCAGGGTTGATTGCCCAGATCACGGCAGTTGCCTTTGCCCTGGCTGGAAACACTCTCTTTCCGGTCTTCCTGCTTGGCATCTGGTGGGACCGGGCCAACAAATACGGAGCTATTGCCGGCATGCTGGTTGGAACCATGATCACCTTTGCACCGATTCTGCTCGGCAATCTGATCCCCATGCTGCGCACGATACTGCCGCCAACATCTTCAGCTCTCATCGGCGCTCCGGTTGTCATTCTTACGATAATTATTGTTTCCCGCCTGACGCCACCTCCACCGGAACATTTGAGGCGTTTCCTGGTCGAGAAGGTTCACAGCCCCTGAAGAGAGACGAATGACTACGAGGAGGCCGACGGTCTCCTGGGCTGGCATTAACCCCCGTGCTGGCCTTACTGTAATGTGCCGAAAACACTAAAATGACGTTTTATTGTAGCGTCGACGATTTCATATAATGAAGTTGATCTTATCTGCAGGAAGTCTTTACACTTTACCGTCGACCCAGGTCTTTGAAATGGCCAGGGATGTCGGCTTTGACGGTATGGAAGTCATCATTAACCATGACTATGCCGGCTCGCAACACCTCGAACACCTTCAGGAATTGCAAAGCATCTTTCCGGTGCACTCCATTCACGCCCCTTTCTTTGATGTCGATGGCTGGGGCAACAAGATGGATCAGCTGAAACGGTGCGCAGAACTGGCACTGAATGCCGAAGTTCCCCTGATCAACTTTCACCCGCCAAACTGGCTTTTTTTCGAATTCAAATTCTGGAGATGGTTAAAGACAATCAAGGATTTCCAGTCTGAGATCGGCCAGGATGGTGTCCTGATCACCATTGAGAACATGCCGTGTTTGCCGCAGTTCATCAAAATAAACCCCTACATGATGGCAAAGGTCGACAGCATGGTGCGTTTCATGGAAGAACGAAACCTCTACATGACCTTCGACACAGCCCACTGCGGTTCGATGCACACTGATTTTCTCGGCGAATTTCACCAATTCTATGACTCGGGAAGGATGCGCAACATCCATTTTTCCGACTACGGCAACGGTCAGGAGCACCTTCTGCCCGGTCGTGGCGCCCTCCCCCTGACCCGTTTCCTCAATCACCTGAGAGAGACCGGGTACAACCACTCACTGGTGCTGGAACTCTCACCCCACGAATTCCCAAAGGAACCGGAAATGATCGAGGCAACCTTGATTGAGGTCTTCGAATATCTGTGCCAGGAAACCAGGCACCCTTCACCCAGGAGGGGGGAAACGGGGAGAGGAGAAACGGCAGGGTGAAATTAAATCTGAATCAGCGCACAATATATACGGAGCAGTGGGCGTGAAGAGATATTTTCGTGGAAACACTCCCTAAGAGAGTACGCTTCACCCGGCCTTTCCCTGAAGAACCGACCACGATCACATCACAGCTCTTCTCCCCTGCCATCAGCATCAGTTCTTCGGCAGGGTCTCCATAGGAAACCAGCGACTCCAACTGGACACCGGCTTCCGCTGCTGCTTTCTCAACTACATAGAAGAGACGATCACGCTTTTCCTGCCAACCAGGCATTTCATCAGCAGGTTTTTCAGGGAAAAAATCAGTAAAGGAGGGTGTTTTCGTACTAGGCAGAATCATAACAGCATAGAGTTGGCTTTTGAACTTGGCCCCGGATATTGAAGCCAGCCGGACAGCCTCCTCAGCGGCCTTGTCTGATTGGGGTGAACCATCAATGGCAACAATAATTTTTTTACTGAGTGTCAGCATGTTGGACGATCCTCCCAGAATTTATCAGGTTGCCAGCAGCCAGTTTATTGACCTTGTCCATTGATGGGCCGACCGGCTGCTAAATCCATTAGTCCTGAATTTACCCGCCGGTCATCGATGTGTCAACCACCCCATTTTCAAGAAAAGGTACTAATCTGTTTGACTTCTATAAAACACTATTTTAAAATCTATAAAAATGGGTAGTGGAGGGGTGATCAGAGGAGCCACCAGGCTCAACCATTTATCACAAAAAAAACCATTTAGCTTTGACAGCTTCCGACTATTTTGCTAGAAGGTGTCCTTTGTGTAAAACAATGTAAAGTCTCCTATTAATCATTAAATATAAGGGTTTTCAGACAATGGCCAAAAAAGAAAAGTCCGAATATATAATTCAGGCTGTCTCACATGCGCTGGACCTGCTTGAGCAGTTCCATGACGATGTAGATGAGCTCGGCGTAACTGAACTCAGCAAACGATTGAAGTTGCACAAGAATAACGTTTTCCGCCTCCTGGCAACCCTCGAGTCGCGCGGCTATATCGAGCAAAATAAAGCCACCGAAAACTACCGTCTTGGACTCAAGTCGCTGGAACTTGGTCAGACCTTCATCAAGCAGATGGGCTTATTGCGCCAGGCGAAACCAACACTCGAAAAAATGGTTGCCGACTGCAACGAGACCTGCTACGTCGCTATTTTCAAAGAGGGTCATGTCGTCTATCTCGACATGGAAGAAACAGATATGACAGTACGCGTCGTCTCCCGGGTCGGTTCACGCCTACCGGCATACTGTACAGCCGCCGGCAAAATTCATCTGGCCTACATGTCTGAAGATGACATCAATGAGGTCCTGCCGACGGAAGAATTCCAGGCTTACAGTGATACGACCATTACTACCCGCAAGGCACTCAAAGAGGAATTACAGAAGGTTGCTGAACAGGGTTATGCCATCGACAAAGAGGAGCTTGACCTGGGCGTGAATTGCGTTGCCGCACCAATCCGTGATTACACACGTCGGATTGTCGGTTCAATCAGCATCTCCGGGCCAACCATGCGCCTTGGGGAAGAACGCATTGCCAAAGAACTGGTACCGCTGGTATTGCAGGCTTCCGAAGAGCTTTCAACTCGACTGGGTTATCACAATTAATAGCACAGGAGACGGTCGGACCATCACAAGGTTCAATTTCAAAGCCTCTGCATTTTCGCAGGGGCTTTTTTGTTACACCTGACCCCGAAAGTAGCCGGCAGTTTCAGGTTACAGATCACACCGCCTGATTGACACAAAAGTCTTGAATGATATGCTTTCACAAACAGATTCCCCAATGAATCAGAAGACTTAAGAGGAAATTAATGACGCGGACAGACAGTCGTTTCGACTGCTCGGAAACACATTCAGACTGCCGGGCTCTCCGTCACGACTCACGTAATCTGGGGGTTGTCGACCAGGACGACCTACCCTTCATGCTCTGCCCACCCGGAGCGGAAACGGCCACGCTGCTGGTTCATGGGTTTACCGCAACGCCTTGGGAGATGCGCCCCCTTGCAGAATTTCTTGCAGATGCCGGTATTGCCTGTCTGGCTGTCCGGCTACCTGGACATGGGACATCACCTGAAGATCTTGCCGGTCGTCGCTGGGAAGAATGGTTAGAGGCCATACTTGATGGTTATCAGATTCTCAGCAAGGAATTTCCATCGATTCACGGCATGGGGATGAGCACCGGTTGTCTGCTGTTGCTGGCCATGGCTAAAGAAAACCCATTCAGCGGGCTGGTACTTTTTTCCCCCTACCTGCGCGTTCTGCACAGACTGGCACCTTATGCCGGATGGCTACGATGGCTCCGACCTTATCATGTGAAAGCCACGGAGGAAGGATTAAGTGAGCGATACTATAACCGAAGACCGGTTGCCGGCATCCACCAGATCAATCGTCTGTTGCAAACCGTACGTAGCCAACTCCCGCACATTGTCTGCCCGGTTCTGGCCTTTAACGGTGAAGGGGACCAAACAGTGGATGCCGAGAGTGGCCGGCAACTAGTGGATTTACTGGGTAGCTCTGTCAAGATTCACGCGAAATACGGTCCTGATGTCCCGCACGTCCTGACTCGCGAAGAAAACCCCTGTCGCTGGTCAATGTTTGCCCAGGCCGCCAGATTTGTTCAGGAAATCAACAGCCCGGGCACATTTGTAAGACCTGACGCCATAAGCGGGGAACGTGTCAGGTAATGATAGAGGGCAGCAACCATGGCACGAGTCTGCTGCAACGACCCGGAATTATCAATCACGAAATCAGACCTCTGGACCTTGTCCGCCTGAGGCCATTGGGATGAAATGCGTTGCCTCGCCTCTGTTTCATTGAGATTGTCTCGCTGCTGGAGCCTTGCCAACTGTATGGACGGGTCAACCACAACCATCAGCACCTGGTCTACCCGGCTTTCTGCACCAGCTTCAAAAAGCAGGGGCGCCTCATAAACAATCAGATCGTGTGGCGAACTTTTCAATTCTGCCAGTCGGCTTTCGGCCAGATGCGCGATTGCCGGGTGAGTGATAGAGTCAAGTTTTCGCCGGGCGACAGGGTCAGTAAAAACCTTTTGCGCCAACAACTCGCGATTCAAGCTACCTCCCGGCGTCAGGATATCCATACCGAAGACGTCAACCAGCTTGGCAAGTGTCGGGGTCCCGGAGTTGACAACCTCTCTGGCAAGGAGGTCCGCACTGACCAGAATGGCGCCGCACTCGACAAAACAGTCGGCAACAAAGCTTTTACCAGATGCGATGCTTCCTGTAAGACCAAGAATCATGACAAAACCTTCTCCTGAAATCAGCCTGGAAGGCCCGGGCAGATATCGTTATGCAAGTCAGCGACTGCGAGCATGTGCCAGTCTACCATATTGAAAACATAACAGCCTGTCGGAATATCAATGAACTGGTCAAAGCGCATAAAATCATTTAGACTGTTGTGAGGTTTTGTCTCTGGCATCAAATTGATATGACAGGCAAGGATCAGGAACCAGGACATGCAGAATTCCAGTGAACTTCACAACCTGATTGCTACTGCTCTTACCGGGGTGGTCAAACAGATAAAAGCCATCAGGTACTACCCGTCCAAACACCCGGCCTTGCAGGCCACAGCAGAGGAAAGTCTGCGCAACTTCGAGTTGGTCCTTAGCGGCGGCAATCACCTCTCATTAACGGTGCGTAAAGAGGGCTTCCTCTTCGATGACAGCCCTGTTGCCAAAAGCAATCAGGTTCTCGTGCAACTCGCCAACTTCTGTTTTGCCCGTCGGATTCAACATCTGACATTCCTTGCTGATCTCAACAGCAGCGATCTGCACCTCTTCGTCCATTACCTGCTGCTCGACCCGCAAATTATCCAGAGACAGGGGGGAATCCAAACGATTCTAGAGAAAGCCCGCCTGACAACGATCTGGACCAATGTCCGCGATCTGGATGATATTCTGCAGCGAAAGGAAGAGATTGAAGAGTTGCCTGAGGATCCGGATTTTGATCCGACTGCAGTCCTCACCGAAGGTGATGAGGGTGAAGAGAGCCAGGCTCAAACCGACGCAATGGATCTGGAAACACTCATTGCAAAGATGGAACAGGAAAAGAATGATGCTCGTTTCCAGAACTTCATTCAGGAACTGGTCCCCCTGTTGCGCCTGCAACTCATTGAGGAGCGACGCGCATTAGTGTTGCGAGCTTTCCTGCTCTTATGTCGCTGTGCCACTGGCAAGCAGCATTCTGAGGAGCGCAAGAAAAATGCGTTACAGGGCCTTGACCAGTTGGCAACCGGGGAAATGACCAATTATCTGGTTTCCTACACCTTTGCCGCAGAAACCGAGCAGAAAACCCGCGATACGCTGATCCAGATTCTCGCCTTCCTGGGCAGCAGGATTACTGACCGTCTGATGGAGATGCTGGCCGATGAAAGTGCAGCCTCAAAGCGTAAGATCCTGAGCGAAGTTTTGGTTCGGTGCAGGACAACAGCCTTGCCGATCCTCTATGAATATCTCGGCGACGATCGTTGGTACGTGGTGCGCAACTCTATCGCCATCCTTGGCGACATTCGTAGCCAGGAGTCTTTGGCACAACTAACCCCTTTGCTTCAGCACGATGAAATCCGCGTACGGCGCGAAACGATTCGTGCCCTGACCAAAATTGGCGGTCAACGGGCTATCAAAATCCTGCTACAGGTAGCGGTAACCGATGACCACGAAATGCGACGTCAGGCAATCCTTTCTTTAGGGGCCATTCGTGCTGCCAATGCAGTACCTACTCTACTGACCCTCCTCAAGAAAGCTGACTGGAGTCAGCGTGCCGTTGACCTCAAGAAAGACACCATTCGCGCCCTCGGGGAAATCCGTGACTCCGAAGCCATTCCTGAGCTGGCAAGAATCGTCAAGAAAAAGCGCTGGATGCGTCGTCAGCTTAATGATGAGCTCCGCATAACAGCAGCAGCAGCCTTGGGTGATATTGCCGACGAAAGCACGCGCAGTGTTCTCGAAAAAGCCACCCATGACCGTACTGCGGCCGTTGCCAGAGCAGCAGCCCAGGCTCTCAAGCAATTGGACAAGGCAAAAACATGAACGTTGATGAAATAAAACAGGTCGTACAGGTTCTGGCAGCGGCCATCAAAGGCCTGCGCCTCTACGCTGTTGATCATCCAGCTACAGCCAAACAGGTGGAAACCTTACAGAACGGTCTGTTCAACCTGCTACAGCACAAGAAAATGATCAAAATGGGAATCCTCGAGGGAACCCTCTTTGTCGAGGACCATCTCTTCATGCAGGACTTCCCGGCTGCCACTGAAATTGTCAAGTTGCTTGAGTCCCATGAGCTGGTCGGTTTTGAATTTATGGCCGGACTCTCAGCCAACGAGATTCAGTCCCTGCTGCACCTGCTACACTCCGGCGGCGGCAAGGGGCAGGACTTTGTCGATGCATTAGCGTCGCAAGGTGCCAAACGGATTAGAGCCGTTGCTACTGAAGACGATGACGATGACGACCATAATCCACGCAAGGTGTATCGCAAAGCGCTCAAAGTCGTCGATCAGATTTTCCAGGACGTACGCATGGGGGAAATCCCTTCATCGGATGCAGCAATCAATGTCGTCAAGAGCATGGCTCAACTGACCATGACGGAACCCCATGCCATGATGGCCTTGTCAATGCTCAAGGATTATGACAACTACACATTTACCCACTCGGTAAATGTGTCGGTCATTGCCCTCGCCGTTGGTCGAGCCTGTAACCTCACCGAGGAACAGCTTAAAACCCTTGGTCTGGGCGGTTTGCTGCACGACCTGGGTAAATTACGCATTGATGTTGATATCATCACCAAACCAGGACGTCTGACCGATGCCGAGTTTGAAACGATCAAGGAGCATCCCAGCTTTGGTGCCGAGATCATCAAGGAAATGGAAGACGTCACCCCCGAAGTCATGCAGATCGTTATCGGCCACCACCTGCGTCACGACCGCTCCGGCTACCCTGCAGGAGCAATCAGTGATAAAGTCTCGCCGCTGGTGGAGATGACGGCCATAGCTGACGCATATGATGCCATGACCACCTTGCGCTCTTACCAGAGGCCATTCACCCCACGCAAAGCCATAGCAAGGATCAAGGAAATTTCCGGATCTGCACTGCATCCGGACTTTGTCATGCACTTTGTTGATTCCCTCGGAGCCTACCCGGTAGGCAGCCTGGTCCGCCTCGACAATAACGAGGTCGGTCTGGTTACCAAGGTCGACCCACAGGACACCAGCCTGGTCGATCTCAAGGTGATCTTCAATCCTGCCGGCACCCTACTCGAAGAACCTTTTATGATAAAACTACATCCGAATCAAGAGCGCCGCATCGTCGCCGAAGTCGATCCTCAGACCAAGGGAATCGACGTAACGGACTTTTTTGACCTGGACCTACAGTAAGAACAATAGCAAAGGCCGGAAGATCTCTCTTCCGGCCTTTGCTATATTATATTTACCAGCCCCCAGCAGCCAGCCCCCGCCATTACCCCTTCAACGGCAACTCGCTTAACGCCTGCACAGCAGCAACACGGACTGTATCCCGACGATCCTTAGTCAGTTTCATCAGCGGTTCGACGCTGTCGGGAGAACCAATGGAGCCAATAGATCTGGCGGCACTGATCACCAGTTGTTCGTCTTCATCTTCAAGGAGAGCAACCAGGTAAGGAGCCAGGCGCACATCATCAAAATGGCCAAGCGCCTCGGCTGTATACACGCGCACTGAAGGGGAAGGATCCTTGAGATGCTTGACCAGATGGTTAAGTGATTTTGGATGGGCTTTCACACCCAAGACCTGGATCGCCGCACCCCGGATATCTGCATCGGAGTCCTTGAGCAGGTTAATGAGATGAGGGAAGACTTCTGTAGACTTGACGTTTTCTATAGCAAAGATGGCCTTAACGCGCTGACCACGTTTGTCAGACTTAAGAGCCTGAATAATCTGCTGCAAATCCTGAAAAGACTCAAGACGCTCGAGTGCTGCGGCCGCCGCAGCACGAACCTCCTCCTCGGAATCGTTCAGCAATTCAATGAACAGATTGCGTCTTTGCTCGAGTGACATAAAAACCCCCACAGCATAAAATCTACAAAGTTAAAGTTACCAGAAACTGTCTGACTGCGCAAACATGAAAAACCCCTGCAGCAAAATGCTTACAGGGGTTTTTTTAGACTGCATGAAAAACCGGGGGAATCAGAAGGGTATATCATCATCAGGGTTGAAGGGTGGCGGTTCAGAACTGACCGCAGGCTCATTAACCGGGGTCGGAGGACGACTAGCACTACCACCACCGCCACCACCTTGGTCACCGGAGCGACTGAGCATCTGCATTTCATTAGCAACGACTTCAGAAATGTAGCGCTTGTTACCATCACGATCGTCGTAGGAACGGTTCTGGATGCGACCTTCGATGTAAACCTGCTTGCCTTTGGTCAGGTACTTGCCGCAGATCTCGGCAAGGCCGGCCCAAACCACGATATTATGCCACTCGGTACGCTCTTGCTGCTCACCCTGTTTGTTCTTGAAACGCTCGCTTGTCGCCAGCGTGAAAGTACAGACAGCCGTTCCGGAAGGAGTGTAACGTAGTTCAGGATCTTTCCCCAGATTGCCGACCAGAATTGCTTTGTTTACGGACATAATGACACCTCCATTGCATTTGATTGATGTGGCAGTCTAGCCGAATAAACAAACCCTGTAAAGCGCTCTCGAAAAACCTAATCAAATCCTAACAATTACGATATATTGTATTGGACCTGCATCCATTTTCAGAGAGGGCAAATGGGCAAAGAAAGAATTCTGATAATTGAAGACGAAGAAGATATTCTGGCACTGGTGCATTACAACCTGGTGAAGGCCGGGTTCAACGTTGACACTGCAACCAGTGGTGAAGAGGGGTTGCAGAAGGCACTGCAGGGGCGTCCTAACCTTGTGGTTCTTGACCTGATGCTGCCCAACATTGACGGATTGGAAG
>JAUWTX010000116.1 GCA_030614505.1 Desulfuromonadales bacterium | reverse complement strand
GACTTGTAGGCGGCGGCAGAGTTATGGCTGCCTGCCCAGGTAATGTTCTTCAGGGTGTTGAGCAGATCTTTTTTCCGATCCTTATTGATGACATAGAAAGCTTCAACTGGAGCAAGGGTTTTGCTGTCATGTTGCTTACCCATATCCATGGTGTGTTCATCGGCGAACGGATGGGTAAAAACTTCTCTCAGCTCAATCGTTGTCCCTTTTTCCAGGGCCGATTCCGGCGTGTAGAGCATCTGAAAATGTGCGAAAGCACCGGTGCACAACAGTAGAGACATGGCGACAGCCAAATAAAACCTCTTCATTTTTTTCATCTCCTTTTATCAATATATTGTTGTTATTCAGAACGGATTGCGGATCATTCCACAATATCCTTCCCATCGACATAGACGGTATGCCCTTCACCGGCATTGAAAACAGCCTGGTAGTCGCCTTCAGGTTTTTTGAAGTTCACCTCGCTGTATTCATTCATTTTAGTCTTCATAATGACCTTGCCTTTTTGCTCAACGCGGAATTCAACGCCGCTGGCGCTGCTGCCGTCACTGAACCCCCCTTCGCAGGTGATGGTTCCGTCCCCTTCATCAAAGCATGACATCAGGGCGGTATGGGCACAGGCTGTTGATAATGAAAACATCAGGAGAATTGTTATAAGTACGGAGATTTTTTGCATCTTATATCCCTTCATTGTGATTTTCCGACTTGCCAGCCGGATTGTTTGGTTTTGAACAGTGCCAGAATGAGCGTCAGCAGGACGACACTGATATAAAAATTCCGCATCATTTCGATGCCGCTCCAACTGAATTGCAGAGCAAGGAAAAAGAAAAGAGCTGACAGAATAATTCCCAGGGTGATCGGGAAGAAGGTAGCAAACAGCATCCACCTGTAGGAGTTGGACTGCAGTTTAACCACGACCATGGTGGCTATACAGGGCGGTGTCAGAATCATGAACAGCAGCATTGAAACTGCATGAATCGGGGTGTAGGCACCATCCTGTGCAATCGATTCTTCCGGGCTCAAGTTCGATTTCCCTTTCTCGTAAAGCGACCCTAATGTTGCTACGGCGCTTTCTCGAGCAGCAAAGGAACTCAAAAAAGCAACGTTGACCCGCCAGTCAAACCCTGCATACTGCGTTACCGGTTCCAGGGCACGTCCGAACATGCCGAGAAACGAATTGGTGATTTTCTCATTCTTCATTTCGATCTTTAGTTTCTTGTTGACTTTGGACAACTTGCGGATCGCTTTATTGATCTTTTTTGCACCCTTGTCCGTCGGGCGAACCAGAGGGAAAAGTTCCGGGTTCTTTGCCAGAAACGCATCATCCAGAGAAACTACAGCGCCCTTCGTCTTGGTCAGCATGCGTCTTGCCTTGTAGCTGTCGTACAGATTGACAAGCTGAGACACCTCGGATGCTTCATCGATGAGTTGATAGTATTTTGTCTTTTGCACCTGTATATCGAATGCGTTCAGTGCCTTGTCCCTCTGCTGAGTAAATTCAGCCATTTTCTCCGTGGAAACCCCTGGATACTGAAGCAGAACAAACAAAACAACAGCCACGGCGAGAACGATGGTCATAACCTTCTTGATATAGAGCCAGACTCGCTGAACTGCCCTGAGCAGAACGCTTCTGACGATCGGCAAATGATAAGGTGGCAATTCCATGATAAAGGGGGCGGTTTCCCGGTTGCTCAATACCGTAGAAGTCAGCAAGCGTGCTACAATCAGTGCGATGAGCAGTGTGACCGTGGAGATGAAAAACATCATTATGGCCATATCTTCTTTGAAAAAAGCACCAAGCAACAGGGTGTAAAAGGGAACTTTGGCCAGACAGTTCATGTAGGGGACAGTCAGAATGGTGGCCAGCCGGGCACGCTCATCCGCAATCCCCTTGGTTGCCATAATCCCGGGGACGGCACAGCCGCCGACAAAGGCGCCGCCAAGAACCAGGGGCAGAGTTGATTGACCATGCAGACCGAACTTTCTAAAAACCCGATCGAGGATAAACGCCATTCTGGGCATATAACCGACATCTTCGAGAATGGCAATCAGGGCAAACAGGATGAAAAAAATCGGAATATAGTTCAGCAGCGCTATCGCACTGTTAGTCATCCAGATCCCGAAATCCGTTATGAGGGGAACATCGATAAATTTTGCGGCGGGCAGGATTGCGACAAGCCAATTCTTAAATGCGGCCAGAAACGGCCAGGTATAATTTGTGGCTTTATAACCCCAGACAATTGATAGCTGGTAAATCAAATAGATAACAACCCCCAGTATGGGGAATGCCAGCCATTTATTGAGAACAATCCTGTCAAGTTTAGACGTCAGCGTATCGGCATTCTTGTTCTTTTCTTTAACGCATTTGTGATAGACAATGTCTGCACTGTCATAACGCAAGCGGGCAAAGGTCTGATCTACATCGAGATCATACTTCGCATGAATGCTGCTGGTCATATCCTTGATGATCTCTTTGTTGATTCCCACTTTATCCAGAATGACTCTGTCGGCCTCCAGGGCCTTGATGGCCAGCCAGCGTCTGGAAATTGTCGATTCAAGGCCGATCATTTCCTCGATGTCGGCAATATAACTTTCGAATTCGTTGTAGTTGATCTTGAAAGGTTCCGTGATTGTTTCCCGGCTCGCTCGGGAGATCGCCTCCAGCATCTCTTTTTTCCCATGCTTTTTTGTCCCGACAGCCTCTACAATCTGGAGATTCAGCATCTCCGACAGCTTATCTATATCAATCTCCAGTTCTCTACGCCGGGCTACATCCATCATGTTGAGAACCAGAACTATCGGCTTGCCAAGTTCTAATAGCTGAAAAGTAAGATACAGGCTGCGGCGCAGGCTGGAAGCATCAACAATGTTGACAATGACATCCGTGTCTTCATCGAGCAGAAAGGTCTTGGCAACTCTCTCTTCCAGCGAATACGTGCTGAAGGAATAGGTGCCCGGCAGATCGACGATCTCAAAGCGTTCGCCCTGAAATTTAATCGTTGTAGATTTCTTATCAACTGTGACCCCCGGGTAATTCGCAACATGCTGATTTACGCCGCTCAGCATATTGAAAATAGTCGATTTTCCGCAGTTGGGCTGGCCGGCCAAGGCGACTTTTGTCATAGCATCTCGACCTTGATCAACTTTGCTTCTCTCCTTCTGAGCGTCACTAAACAATTATGAATCCCAATTTCAATTGGATCGCGAAGAGGAGCGTTTCTGACCATGAGAATTTCTGCACCGGGAATAAATCCCATGCTGAGGAGTTTTTGCTTCAACATCCCTTCTGCAGCACAATGCCTGATAATTCCTTTTTGATTCTGCTTCAGATCGGATAGATGAAGGGTGGGCTTGGTGCTCTGTTTCACGGGCTCTCCTGGAATAAGGCTGGTTGGATATCAACGGCAGTAGAATCTCTGTATGCCTTTAGTTTACATCCGGAGTTCCGGGAAAGCTAAATAAAAAGTGGTATCCAAGGACAACATGAAAAACACTATGCCTGATTCTTTTTGTAGATTCTGTGACTTGAGTCACACTTTGAGAATTTTTTTCATTTTCAGGCATTAGTGCCTGGAATAATCAGTAGTTATCATCGATAATTCACTAAAACAAACAGAGAATATTTAATAAATGTTGGGCATCGACTTGAGATTGATTTATCGGCCTGGCTTACGGCATGGCCATCATCGGTGGCAACTGGAAAGCTGTTGACCGGGACAACGGCGACAAGAGCAACTCTGAGGTGTGGGTGTTCGGGATACGGGCGCAACTGTCTTTTTGACAAAAGACAATCAATCATATGTAACCGTTTGCACAGGCTCTGCATGGAAATGAGCAAAATACAGGTTTATCCACAAAGAACCTTGCTTTGCTATTTCGGTACCTGAACGATGTGGAACTTGCAGTCTCCCTCTGAATGACATAAGCTTTGGGTAGTATTTATCAAAAGCCCCCTCTCCTGAGAATTCTGAGCGATTTGCAGACAGGGGGCTTTTCTTTTCTTGCGGCAGGGGCCTATTGTACCCGACCGAGGGATGGATGCGGATAACCAGGGAGGTTCTGACCATGTTCGGTGCCAAGTTGAAACAGCAACGAATCAGCACCGGCGACACAGAAATCAACCTGGAGCATGACGAGGCGGATCTGGACCGCAAGATCCAATGCCCACTGCTCGCCCTGTGGGGCCGCAAAGGCTTTGTGCACCGCACCTACGACGTTCTGGGCGTATGGCGCGAACGTGCCGAGCTGTTGGAGGGCAAAGCTCTTGAATGCGGTCATTTTCTGCCGGAAGAGGCTCCTGCGTCTGTCTATGACGAACTGCTGAGCTTTTTTGGAAATAACTGACAAGTCACCCTTTGCAACCATCTGAACTCTATGGACCACTCATCGAGAAGCCGCCTCACCGCCAGGCACATCCCTCGCTTTCCTGCTGACACCCTGTTCGACAAGATCGCCCGAGCAGTCTGTCGGGCCGGTTGCCTGCCTCGCAAGGAACTTTACGAAGCCTGGGAGGTTGCGCGCCGGGTACGCCGCCGCTTCCGGGGCGGACGGGTGATTGATATGGCCTGCGGCCATGGCTTGCTGGCACACATCCTCCTGCTGCTCGACGATTCGTCCAAACAAGCGCTGGCAGTTGATCACAATATCCCGCCAAGTGCGGCAAAACTCGCTAAAACCATCGAAGCGGACTGGCCTCGCCTCAACAATCGGGTACACTTTTTAAAAGAGGATCTGAAAAAGGTTGATCTGTACCGGAATGACCTGATCGTTTCGGCCCACGCCTGCGGCGAACTGACCGACCTGATTTTGGAGCGAGCCGCGTCGGTCGGTGCGCGCGTCGCCGTGCTGCCCTGCTGTCACGATCTGAAAACGGCGGACCAAGGTGGCTTGGAGGGATGGCTGGATGGCCCTCTGGCGGTGGATGTCACCAGGGCTGTCAAACTGAGATCGAAAGGCTACAAAATTTACACCCAGCAGATTCCAAAAGAAATCACCCCGATGAACCGGCTGCTGATGGCGGAAAAAGATGGCTCCGGAGAATAACTGGATACGAAGATGGCAAACGTTCTGATCATCGATGACAACAAAGCCTACCTGGAATTCATCAGGACTTACATCAACGAAAACTTCCCTGCCCTGCAGGTCGATGCTTGCGACAATGCGATACAGGGACTGGCCGCTATTTCAGCTGACCTCGACCTGCTGCTGCTTGACTTGGAAATGCCCGATATGGACGGCAAAAAGCTGCTTTCCTACGCAATCGGCCTGGGACTGAACAAGAGCCGGATCATCATCCTCTCAGGGCATAGCGCCGACTTTCTCCACGAACAGTTCCCAATGGGAAGCTGCCTGGCCGTCCTCAACAAGCATGAAGCCCGCCAGAAAGTTGTGCTCGACATGATTTTTAATTCGCTTCAGGTGAAAAGCAGTGACGAGTAGCGAGTGCCTTTAACGCTACTTGCCACCAACTTTCTCCTTCAAAACGTAGTTGAGGATCCCGCCATTCAGATAGTACTGCACCTCATCGGCAGTGTCGATGCGACAGGTCACAACGACCTCTTGAGCTTCCCCGCCGGCGCGACGGATGATCAGCCGAACATCCTGCCCCGGCTCGATCGGCTCGTCCTGGCCGACCAGGTCGAAGGTTTCACTGCCATCCAGGCCGAGCGTCTGCCGGGTTTCTCCTGTCTTGAGCTGCAGCGGCAGGACCCCCATGCCAACCAGGTTCGAGCGGTGAATCCGCTCAAAGCTTTCCGCGATGACCGCCTTCACGCCGAGCAGCAGGGTCCCCTTGGCCGCCCAGTCGCGGCTCGATCCGGTCCCATACTCACGGCCGGCGACAATCACCAGCGGCGTAGCGGTAGCGGCATAGCGCATGGCAGCGTCGAAGATACTCATCTCGTCGCCATCCGGGAAATGCCGAGTGAAACCGCCTTCCGTGCCCGGGACCAGCTCGTTCCGGAGACGGATATTGGCAAAGGTGCCGCGCATCATCACCTCGTGGTTGCCGCGCCGCGACCCATAGGAGTTGAAATCGGCCGGGCCGATGCCCCGCGCGCGCAGGTAGACGCCGGCGGGACTGCTGGCCAGGATCGATCCGGCGGGGGAGATGTGATCCGTGGTCACCGAGTCGCCGAGCAGAGCCAGTAGGCGGCCGCTGCTGAAAGAGGCCAGGCCCTGGTCGGCAACCTCCCTGACCGTGAAAAAGGAGGGTTCTTTGACGTATGTCGATGCATCATCCCAGGCGTAGGTTTTACCCTCCGGGACAGGCAGGCTGCGCCAGCTTTCATCCCCGCTGAACACATCCGCATACTTGTCACGGAACATGTCCGCCGAGACCACCTTGACCAGTTCGTTGACTTCCTCGTCACTTGGCCAGATATCCCTGAGAAAAACAGGCTGCCCGTCGGATCCTGTACCGATCGGGTCGCGGGCCATGTCAATGCGAGTGGTGCCGACCAGTCCGAAGGCCACCACCAGCGGCGGCGAGGCCAGCCAGTTGGCCCTGGTCTGGGGGTGTACGCGCCCCTCGAAGTTGCGGTTGCCGGAAAGCACCGAACAGACGGTCAGGTCACCAGCCTCGATGGCATCGGCAATCGGCCCGATCAACGGCCCGGAGTTGCCG
Source organism: Desulfuromonadales bacterium (assembly GCA_030614505.1). Taxonomy (GTDB): domain Bacteria; phylum Desulfobacterota; class Desulfuromonadia; order Desulfuromonadales; family BM103; genus M0040. Next base: position 72 of record JAUWTX010000116.1, on the reverse strand, counting down.
ATGCAGGTCGTACAGCCGTAGCCGACCAAGTTGTAGCCAAGCTGGTCGAGGTAGGTCTGCAGGCCAGCTTTC
>JAUWTX010000065.1 GCA_030614505.1 Desulfuromonadales bacterium | reverse complement strand
GCCTGATCGCTCTGATCAACCGCAAGGCTGAGGAACTGCTACGGGTCGAATCCCGGTTTGTGGTTGGCCAGAAGATTGACGAGACGATCACCCAGAAGGTCTTGGTGAAGGCTGTCCAGTCGGCGCTCAACGGCGGTCACAAAGAGGGGACGGTCGAGTGGGAAAGCGCTGTCCCCGGCGACAAACACCTGCGGATCGTCCAAGCCGGGACAACGGTGGTCAGGAACCAGGAAGGAAGCGAGACTGGCGTGATTGCTATCCTGCGTGATGTCACCCGGGAACGTGAACTCGACAGCATGAAGAGCGAATTCGTCACAGTTGCCGCCCATGAGTTGAGTACACCGCTGGCGACGATCATGGGGTTCGCTGAGCTGTTGATCAACCAGGAAGATCTACCACATAAGGTCCAGCGGGAATCGCTGCAATATATCTTTGAGAAGACAGAAGCTCTGGAGAAGATCGTCGATGAACTACTCAACCTCAGCCGAATCGAATTCGGCCTGCAGCACCGTTTGGTTAAGCGGAACTGCATCCTCAACCGCAGTTTCGAGAGACTGATCTATGGGTATCGCAAAAAGTATCCCGAACACTGCTTTGAGGTCTCCCTTCCACATGAGCCGATGAGTTTGTGCTGCGACGAGGGGCGGGTCTTCCAGGTGCTTGATAGCCTACTCGATAACGCAGTCAAGTTCTCCATGGAGAATCGGATCGTCAGAATTGAGGCGGTCGAGAATGACGGCAGATACCAGTTCACAGTGCAGGATCAAGGTGCCGGCATGAATCCCGCGCAGATCGAACGTGTCTTCGAGAAATTCTACCGGGGTGATGGCACAGATAAGAACGTCCGCGGTCTCGGTCTCGGTTTATGTGTTGCCGAGAGCATCGTCAAGGCGCACGGAGGCGATATCAGTGTCTACAGTGAGGAAGGGAAGGGGACGACGGTCTCTTTCGATCTTCCCGGACAACCCAAATAATCGCATTCGATGATATGAGGAGACCATGACCCTGTGCAGATCGAAATACGCTACCATCTTGTTGTTTGTTGTGACATTGGTGACCATTGTATTCGTGTCGACGGTTTTTGCCACAAAACACTCAGAATTATTTAACAGTCCGTCTTTCGCCGACCCGGACGAGATCATGGTGATGCCTGATGACTGGAAAAACAAACCGGTCAGTCACTCCTCCAAGGCCGGGAATGCTGATATCTACATGACGCTTTCTTACCAGATCTACAATTTTTTCGCGCCCAGGATTCAGGCCTTCGCCCGCGAGAAAGGCTTCAGCGTCGATATCAAACAAGGTTCCTGTGGCACTTCGACTAGCGCGCTGATGCGCAAAGAGGTTGATATCGCCAGCTTCTGCTGTTCTCCCTCCCGTGTCGATCATCTGCCGGGTGTTCATTTTCACGCATTGGGGATTGTTCCAGTCGCCATTGTGGTGAACAGAGACAATCCGATTGACAACCTTTCGTTGGCTGACCTGATGAAAGTGTTTCGTGGTGAGATCGTCAACTGGTCTCAGATTGGCGGCGAAGACCTGTTGATCCAGCCGGTAGCACGCCTGCATTGCAAGACCCGCCCGGGGCGCTGGCGGCCGCTCGATACGCCAGACGAATTGGGTACTAATGTATTGCTGGTTGGTGCCATCTCCGACAACCTCAATTTCATAGCCCGTACACCGGGTGGCATCGGTTACGAGTCTCTCCCCAACATCAAGAATAAAGATAACCACGACAGGATCAAAATTCTCAATATTGACGGCCTTGACCCGGTCGACCTCGCTAACCTGGCCCGTGGCGATTATCCTTATTACCGCAGTTATGTTTTCACAACCTGGGAAGGGGATCACCTGGAGAACCCTCTGGCTCGGACAGTCATTGATTTCATTAACGCCGAGATCAAGTCGAGGGGAAATAGCCTTGGTATCATTCCTGTGGAAAAACTTAAGTTGGAAGGTTGGCGTTTTCATGGTGATGACCTGGCTGGAGAACCTGAATAATCTGACGGAATGAGTTAAACCGAAAACGGAGGCGACAAATTACTAATAATCTTCACAGGACTTCTCTGCCGACCAAGGTCTTTACCGGCGCTGTTGTGACCGCTGTGATTGTAATGTTGTTGGTTGCTAATTTACAAGAAGGGACACTCCGGCAAGCTTTCGAGTCCCAGTTGACCGACCTGATGGATGAAAAAGCATTCCAGCACCGGGTTCGGTTCAGCCGTTCAGTCGAGGCTTATTACCACGCGGTAAAGATGTTGTCGGCCCAAGGGCCTCTGATCACCTATCTGGAAGAGAGAGTTGGCGAACCTGCCCCTGTGGAAGTAGTTATCGTCAAAGGTAAGGCCCCAATATGGTTTCCCCATTTATCTTTCCTCCGCTCCTTTCTGGCTCCACGCTATGCCATTGTGCTCGACTCGGGAAGAAATCCTCTGGAGCTTTACCAAAACTGGCCAAGCTCGCCACCGAGTGAGTTGCTGAATCTGCCGATGGAAATACTGCTACAGGCGATTGGACAGACCCATATCACCATGATTGGAGGGACGCCATACCTGCTCGCCGCGGAGGAGGTCAAGGATGGAGCTGGAAAACTACTGGGCTTCTTGCTTCTTTCGAGTCCACTCGATGAAGCATTCATGATTACCTCCAACGGTCCTGCCACCGGCTGGAATCTTGTCGCATTAATTGATGAAGAGAGCAAGCGGGTGATGTCGAGCAATAATCAGCAGATGATTGCTCGTGGCTTAATGCTCAAGGCCTTGACGGAAGACTACTTGTTCACCGAACCGGAGTTTTTGGCGATGGGCGGAATGGAGCTCAATTTCCGTTTTGCCTCGCTGGTCAGTAAAGAGGGTATAGATACCATGGCCAACCGTGTCATGAAGAAAGAATGGGTCACTCAGATTCTGTTAGCATGCGTTTATATGGGGCCATTCATCATTATTATCTTCTGGCTGACGCGCCGCATTTTGCGTCTGACTGCTCGTGTTGAGGAGTTCTCGCTGTATGATCTCGGCTATGAACAGTCCGGAGCTCCCGGGATGAGTGGTGACCAGCTTGATGTCCTCGAACAGCGGTTCCAGCGACTCACCGACGATATCAAAAAGCGAACTTCACAACTTGAGTCTGCCAACCATGAACTTGAGGCCTTCGCATACTCTGTTTCCCACGATTTGCGGGCGCCACTGCGCTCGATCGATGGTTTCAGCCAAGCCCTCGACGAGGATTATAGCGACAGCCTCGACGAAACCGGGCACGATTATCTGCGGAGGGTGCGCAAGGCAGCTCAGCGTATGGGCGCTCTCATCGACGAGATGTTGATGCTCTCACGGGTTAGCCGTAGTGAGATGAAGATGCGTAATGTCGATCTGAGCAGCATCGTCGCGAGTCAACTCCAGGAACTCGCACGTTTGGAGCCGGAACGCCAGATTGAGGTCGTCATCGCCAAAGGCCTCAATGTGGTCGGCGACGAAGGCCTGTTGCGGGTGGCTATGACCAACCTGCTCGACAACGCCTGGAAGTTCACCTCGAAGACTGCTGGGGCAGAGATTGAATTCGGGGTTGTCAAGAACGCTGCCTGGCAGAATCTCGATCATCCCACGATGCCGGTTTTCTTTGTCGCTGACAACGGTGTCGGCTTTGATATGGGCTTTGCCGACAAATTGTTCGGAGCCTTCCAACGTCTGCATCGAGACGAGGAGTTCCCGGGAACGGGCGTTGGTTTGGCCACGGTCCAACGTATCATCAAGCGCCATAACGGAAAGATTTGGGCTGAAAGTGAGCTTGGTCAGGGCGCAACATTCTATTTTTCTCTTTAGCGGTCTGTTGGATTGTCTGGGCAGTTGCGAAAGAATGGAGGTCTAATGAAAAAGAAAGTAGTACTACTGGTTGAAGATAATCAGGATGATGAGCTGCTCACGCTCCGCGCTTTTCACAAGAACAATATAGCCAACAACATAGTGGTGGTCCGCGACGGCGTCGAGGCACTTGACTATCTGTTCGGAACCGGGGAGTATGCCGATAATGTACCCTCTCTCCCGGAATTTGTTTTGCTCGACTTGAATCTGCCTCGAATCTCTGGCCTCGAAGTTCTCAAGAAGATGCGTGACAACCCGCGAACAAAAACTCTCCCCGTGGTGGTGCTGACATCTTCGAACGAGGAGAGCGATCTGGTCAAAAGTTATCAGTTCGGTGCCAACAGCTACATTCGTAAGCCTGTTGATTTTGATAGCTTTGTTGACGCTGTACGCCAGCTCGGGATGTACTGGTTAACTCTTAACCATACTGCCACGTCTCATAATCAGGTCGCATAGTGAGGAATAAGTCAGAAGACAGCAAGGAGGAGCAGATGCTTTGTCCTGTCAGAAAGAAGACTCGGTCGGTGATATTGATACTGCTCTTGCTGATGATGGCTTGTAGCGCCACTATCACGTGGGGAGGGCAGAGTACTCATGGTCACTTGTCCCAAGCTCCCGCCTTTGCCGATCCGGACAACACAGTTGCAATGACCCCAGAGTGGATCGCCCAACCGGTCAAGCACCCGAAGTCTGTTAATGCAGACGTGTCCGTGGTCGTTTCGTTCCAGCTGGCAGATGTCTGGGAACCCTGGTTTAAACAGTTCGCTAAGCAGAAGGGGCTCAATATCCATATCCGTAGCGGTGCAGATGGTACCTCGGCTGGAGCCCTGCGTCGCAAAGAGGTTGACATTGCCTGCTTTTGCGGTTCGCCTACAAACACTGATCGTATGCCGGGGCTAGAATTTCATACAGTCGGAGTAGTGCCAGTTGTTTTTTATGCCAATGTCAGCAATAAGCTTGACGTGCTCAGCATGGAAAACGTGGTGAAGATTTTCCGTGGCGAGATTACCAATTGGTCTGAGCTTGGTGGCGAAGTGATGAGTATTGTGCCGGTTGCCCGTAGCCACTGCAAGAAGCGCCGTGGCCGCTGGCGCCCACTCAATGACATGGATAACCTCAGCCCCACCACTATCAAAGTCGGCTCCATTGAGGACGCTCTTGATTATGTCGCAGCCACCCCGGGGAGCATCGGTTACGAGATACTGACAAGAGTCGACCCCTACGCAAAACGTGGCAAGATAAAGGTTCTTAGCCTGGATCAGATAAACCCATACGATCTCGAATCTCTGGGCACAGGAGAGTACCCCCTCTATCGTGGCTACTTCTTCACAACCTGGACCGGAGCAGGATTGGAAAATCCTCAGGTCAAAGGTATCATCGACATGCTGGTGAAGAAAACTGAGGAAAAGGCTGGAGAAATCTTCTTTGTGCCGACGGTTGAACTGCGCAAGTCGGGATGGCAGTTCAAGGGGAATGAACTGATTGGGGAGCCGCAGGAGTAGGTTGTGTAACGATCAGCGTTGGGAGCAAGGCTCACTTTTGTGGAATGTGTCGATGAGACAGATTGTAGCTATCGAACGTCTTATGGAGACAGTATGATCTGTTTATGCCCGCTGAGGATTGAATTGTACAATAAGTACTCAATTTGAAGGTGGAAAAGCGAACAAGCGCCAGCTTCTCTACAAAGCTGGCGCCTGTTCTGGCCGGATCGACAAAGTGGAGGTTTAGTGTGATCCTGTCGAATACCCGGTAACTCAGTTCTCCTTCAGAGCATCGTTGATAACGCTGACCAGAATTTTGAATCCGAACGGTTTCTTCAGCCAGGAGTAAATACCAAGTTCATAGGCCCGCTCAATGGCAGCGGGAGACTCCGAGGCGCTGACCATCAGGACCGGCAGATGCCTCAGTTCCTGTTTTTCACGGATATTCTGGAGTAGATTCAGTCCGCTCATATTCGGCATCTTCCAGTCAGTGATCACCAGATCGACGGGATTGTCTGCCAGTGTCGATATACCCTCATAACCGCAGCTTGCTTCAAGCACCTTGAAACCACTATTGCTCAAGGCCGTGCTGATTAGTTTTAAGGTGGGTGCGTCATCATCAATCACCAGTATGGTTTTGCTGTGGTTTTGTTCCTTCATCTTTTTATCACCTGAACTTACTTGGTCATCACCGGTCTCTGGATAATCTCTTTATTGCAGATTCTGTTGGTCAGGCTATATTCTGCAGGGAGTGAACTTCACTATTCAGTAGCTTGAACTTTATTCCTTGGCAGGGAAGGTCACAATAGAAGATGTGTTGACATTTTCGTGGACGGTTGTGAAGAAAAACTTACAAGCTTGCTCCCAGCAATACCCAATTAACTGAAAACCTGACCTTCAGAATACTTCTCGTCGCCAGGAGTATGAATTCCCATCAGTTGCCGCCTTCCTGAAGAGTGATAGAATCAAACTTAGAGGTTCCTCATGTTTGATTCTGCCGTCCCCAGTTCTCCCCTGAAACAGACCGTCCTCGACGACCTGCTGATCTCCCTTGGTCAGAACCGGACCCTATGGGCCCCCCGGACAGAACCGGATGGCTTTTGTCGGCTTCAACTTGCGAGAGAAGGACCCTTGCCAAGCCAGTCAACGTTAACGTTTATCCCCTTGAAAAAATTGTTGTTGCCGCCTCGTGAAGCGGTTTGGGTTCATCGTGATGGATGTTTCCATGCTGCTGACGAGCCTGAACCTTTTGCTGTTGTCGGTGTTCCTCTCTGTGATTTGCAGGCGATCTGGTATCTCGATCAGGTATTCGCTGACGACGTGCCGTATCGGGCCAGGCGCGCAAAGTCTCTGCTGGTGGGAATGAGCTGTGAGCCGGGCCTGGATTGTCGCTGCGATGGACAACTGATGCCTCTGGCCGGCGATATTTTTATTGGTCAGGAACGGGTGTGGGCTATCTCGGCGGCAGGTGATGCACTGCTTCGAGAGTCTGGTTTCAGTGCTCCCGTTTTGGATGTGCCCCTACCATGGCCTGAGGGAACAGCAGAGAAGCGTCAGGACCTATCTGGGGAGCAGTTTTACTCTGCGGCGGATGCCTCAATCTGGGCAGAGGAGGGCAAGCGTTGCCTTTCCTGCGGAGCCTGTTCAGTCGTCTGCCCGACCTGCTACTGTTTCGATATGCAGGACGAGGCGGCAGTTGACGGCACTGTGACCAGACATCGCATCTGGGACAATTGTTTCTTTGCCGAACATGGTGAGGTTGCAGGCGGACACGATTTTCGACCTGGCCGCGCAAATCGTTTGCGTTTCCGCATGGAACACAAGTTCTTTGGCTTCGGAGAACTGCGCGGTCAGAACTCCTGTGTCGGTTGTGGTCGTTGTCGCAAGGCCTGTCCGGTCGATATCGACCTCGACCGAATTGCCGAACGGCTCATCGGAGAGGCTGCCTCATGAACGAAGCCCTGCAACCGATGACTGCTGTTCTTGAGAAAATTGTGCCGATGGTTGTCGACAACTCTCTCTTCACCTTCCTGCCGGAGAGGTCGATTCCCGTTGCTCCAGGTCAGTTTGTCGAAATCAGTATTCCGGGAGTCGGAAGTTTCCCGGTTTCTGCCTGCGAGCTGGTACGTGACAGTCGTATCGTCTCCTGTATCCGACGCACGGGACGGGTGACCGAAGCTCTCTATAACCGTGAAGAGGGGGACGCAATTGGTCTCCGTGGCCCGTTTGGCAACGGGTTCCCACTTGAACTGTTTGACGAGAAGGATGCCTTGCTGATTGCAGGTGGCCTTGGTATGGCTCCGTTGCGAGCACTGCTCCACGCACTTCTTGATGACCACAAACGGTCTGGGAAAATTGTTTTGCTTTATGGTTCGCGTGAACCGGGGGCTCTGCTCTTTTACGATGAGCTTGTTGAGCTGTCGCGTCAGGGGCGGGTCGATGTGCGTTTTTCTGTCGATTTTGCCGAGACATTGCCCGGGCCCTCTGGAGGTGTGTTCTGCAGGATCGGACTAGTCAGTGAACTCCTTTCCGACCTTGATTTTGTCCCGGGAAAAACTGTTGCCACGGTTTGCGGGCCGCCAGCTCTCTACCGCTGTGTGCTCGAAGAATTAGCGTTAATAGGGATGTCTGCGGCAAAGATTTTCGCAACTCTTGAGCGCCGAATGCGCTGTGGCGTTGGCGAGTGCTGCCATTGTGTTGCCGGTGGGCATTACGTCTGCAAAGACGGACCGGTTTATAGCCTTGAACAGCTGCGCTGCATGGAGGGGGCGATATGAAGTTCAAGCCTCCGATCAAGCTTGCCTGGATCCGATTTACCTCCTGCAGCGGTTGTCAGTTGATGTTGATCAACTGCGAATCCTCTCTGGCGGGGCTCTCGGAAGTTGTTGAGATCCGGGACTTCTCTTTGGTTTCTTCCGTTTGTGGTGATAGTGAGGTTGTCGATATCGCACTGGTAGAGGGCTCATTGTCGACTCCCTCTGAAGTTGAGCGTCTTCTGGCTCTTCGTCGCAAGGCTCATCTTCTGGTGGCGGTCGGTGCCTGTGCCTTGACAGGAGGTGTCAATGCTCTAGTCAAGGGAGAACGCCGTATGGCCCAGGAATCGATCTATGGCAGCCAAGGTGCCGAATGGGACACTTTTCCGCCTCAGCCGGTGCACCATTTTGTCAGAGTCGATTGGCAGATTCCAGGGTGTCCGCCGGAGCGGCACGATCTCCTTGAGTGTATTGGTGCGATTCTGCATGGCGGTTGGCCCGGTCGCCAGGTGATGCCGGTTTGCATGGAGTGCCGCATCAACGAAAACCGT
>JAUWTX010000061.1 GCA_030614505.1 Desulfuromonadales bacterium | reverse complement strand
ATCAAATCACTTTGCCGGATATCCTCCAGGCTGCGGGCATGTTCACCGAGCCGGGCAGCAAGAATCCGAGCGGCACGATCACGTCCCTGGTGTGCCTCGAAGATCAGTTGTTTCGAACCTGTCGCAACAGCCCAATCACGCAGAAGAGCATTGGCTTCAAAGCTGGCGCGAGGAGAACCGAGGAAAGCAACGCTGTTCGGACCATGGTCACGAACCATCTCGGCAACTCGCCCCCGGGCAGCAGTCAACGTTTCTTCCATAACTGACGGCTGGCCATCAATGCGCGGTTGGCGTGGACGATCCGGGTGATTGACATGATCGTAACCGAAACGGCCGCGATCACAGATGAAGAAACCGTTGGTCTCCCGGTTGATACCGGCTTTGACCCGCTGCACTTCACGATAGCGGCCACCGGGGACTGTCGCGCAACCGAGGCTGCAGTGCGGGCAGATCGACGGCGCCTCCTGCAGGTCCCAGAGACGCGTCTTGTAACGAAAAGGTTTGCTGGTCAGGACCCCGGTGGGACAGACGTCAATAATATTGCCGGAGAAGGGACTTTCCAGCGAGCCTTCCTGAAGGCGTCCGTACTGAATCCGATTGCGTGAACCGAAGACTCCATAGTCGCTACCGCCGCAATAGTCGCGATAGGTGCGCACGCAACGGTAACAGGTGATACAGCGGTTCATTTCCTGCTGCACAAAGGGGCCAAGATCCTGATTGATGAAGGTGCACTTCTTGCCGGTGTAGCGACGCACGCCGTGGCCACCGGCCACCGTCATCTCCTGTAGCTGGCATTCACCTCCCTCATCACAGACCGGGCAATCGTGCGGATGATTGGTCATCGCCCACTCGATGACATGTTCGCGTAGATCCACGGCATCCGGATCAGTCGACGAGACCACCATGCCATCCTGGGCTTCGATCATGCACGCCATCTGCAGCCCCTCGACCGGACCCTCAAGGAACGTCATGGCGCACAGACGACAGGAACCGACCGCCCCCAGGGCTTCGTGGTAACAGAAGTGAGGGATGACTATATCAAGCGCACGCGCCGCCTCGAGGACGTTGGTCCCCTCGGGCACGGTCACTTCAAGATTGTCGATAGTCAGTTTAGGCATAGAATCTAGTTGTCAGTTGTCAGTTGTCAGTTGTCAGCTATCAGTTTCTAATCACTGGTCACTGCTAACTGATAACTGGTTCCTAGTTACTGTTTAAATGGACAACACCCTTTTCGGATATGATCCTTGATTTCATCTTCAAAGAGGCGTAGCAAAGCTTCCACCGGGCCCATGGCGCCTTCGGCCAGGGCACAGAAAGAACGGCCCTTGATATTACGCACCTGATCTTTGAGCATGGTCAGGTCATCTTCAGTCCCCCGGCCAAACTCGATACGATCGAGCAGCCAGGAAATCGTCGCCAGACCATCACGGCACGGCGTACACCAGCCGCAACTCTCCCGGGCAAAAAACTGGTTGAGGTTGCGCGTCACAGCCACCATACAGGTGTCTTCATCGAAGACCGTGACCCCTGCGGTGCCGAGGCGACTGTCGACCTCCTCGAGAGGATCGAAATCCATCATCAGGTCAAGATGTTCCGCCGCCAGGTAGGGGGTTGACGCCCCGCCGGGGAGACAGGCCTTAAACTTTTTCCCGCCGCGTACACCGCCACCGAACTCATCCACCACTTCACGCAGGGTGACACCGAGAGGAAGCTCAAAACATTCAGGCTTGTTCAAGTGACCGGACAGGCCGAACAGCTTGGTACCAGCGCTTTCCGGGTTCAGAGCCAGGTTATGGAACCATACCTTGCCGTGTGCCAGAATATGCGGCACGGTGGCCAGGGTCTCAACGTTGTTGACGTTGGTCGGCCGGCCGAACAGTCCACGCTGGGCAGGAAAGGGCGGTTTGGAACGCGGATTGGGCCGCCCCCCTTCAAGACCATTAAGCAGGGAGGTTTCCTCACCGAGGATATAGCGGCCGGCACTGCGATGCACATGCAGTTCAACATCGAAACCGGAACCGAGGATGTTTTTCCCCAGATAACCGGCAGCGATCGCCTCTTTAACAGCCCGCTCGACCCTTAGCGAACAGTCTTCGTAAGCGTAACGCAGGAAGATATAGCCAACCGGGGCCTGCAGAGCATAGGCGGCGATCGCCATCCCTTCCAGCAACTGGTGGGGATCGGCCAACAGCAACTGACGATCCTTGTAGGTGCCAGGTTCCATCTCATCGCCATTGCAGACCAGGTACTTGTCTCCTGGCTGACTAGAAGGAAAAAACGACCATTTGATTCCCGTCGGGAACCCGGCCCCGCCACGGCCACGCAGACCGGAGTCCTTGACCAGCGCACAGACTTCCCCTGGCGACATCTTCAGTGCTTTACGCAGCCCCTGGTAGCCACCGCTCTTCTCGTACTCGGGCAGCAGGACCGTTTCTCCCGGCCGACGATTTTTAAAGAGAACTTGTGGATACGCGTTCATTCTTTATCGTCGGCCGCAATAGCGGCACGCTCCCTCTTCAAAATTTCGTCAATCTTCTCCGGGGTCAGGCAACCCTAAATGGTCAGGCCGATCATCATTGCCGGAGCCTCGCCACAGGCGCCAAGACAGCAAGTCGGTAGCAGGGTGAAAACTCCATCTGCCGTAGTCTCACCTAATTTGATACCGAGACTCTTCTGCAGATGCTCGGTGATCATCTCCGCACCGATCGACCAGCAGCAGATCGAATCGCAGACATGAATCACCCGTCGCCCCACTGCTCGACGGAAAATCTTGTCGTAAAATGTGGCAACCTCTTCCACTTCTATCGGCAGAACACCCAGTGTCTCAGCTGTCAACAGTACGCCATCATCAGGCACCCAGTCATGATGCGACTGAATCGCCCGCAGCAGATCAACGATCAACTCATGGGGATGAGCAATCACCGCCGCTTTGGCTTTAAAACTGTCAACCTGCTCTTGTGGTAGAAGTTCTGTCATTACTTTCAGCTTTTTCACGCCACGCGCCACGCGCCACGCACTCCTTCTTTACCTGTCCAGATCCGCCAAAATGAAATCAATCGCCCCAAGCACCATGATCAGGTCTGCTATCGTCCAACCCTTGGTCATCTTGGGGAAAACCTGCATATGTGCGAAGCTCGGCGTGCGGATACGCAGTCGGTACGGGGTGTTGCCGCCGTCGCTGACCACGTAGTAGCCGCACTCACCCTTGCTCGATTCAATGCCACGGTAACACTCGCCGCGCGGTGGCGTCAGACCACGCGCTGTGTTCATAAAATGATGTATCAACGTCTCGATATCTTTCTTGCCAGCGTTACGCTCCGGGTAGGCATAGCGACAATCCCTGGTTACATAGAGGCCATCCGGCATGTCGGCAGCAGCCTGCTTGACGATGCGCAGACTCTGTCGCAGTTCACCAAGGCGCACCAGGTAGCGAGCATAACTGCATCCGCTGGTGGCGGTGGGGATATCGAAGTCGAAACGTTCATAGCCGGAGTAGGGCATCTTTTTGCGCAGATCCCATTCCAGGCCACAGGCTCTCAGGTTGGCTCCGGACATGCCCCAGTCGATCGCTTCGTCAAGGGAGGTAACACCGATCCCTTCGGTGCGTGCCCTGAAGATTGGACCATCGGTGAGCATGCGATCGAATTCGTCGATGCGCTTGTCGAAGTCACGGGTGAAGATATCCACCTTCTCTTTCCAACCGTCCGGAAGATCCATCGGTAAGCCGCCGATGCGGAACCAGGCCGGATGCATGCGGCCGCCGGTAATCTGTTCGATAATGTCAAAGATTTTTTCGCGCGATTCGAAGGCATAGAAGACCGGCGTCATGGCCCCGACATCGTGGGCGAAGGTCCCCAGCCAAACCAGGTGGCTGGAGATACGGAACAGCTCACAGAGCATCACCCGGATGACCTGGGCTCGCTCCGGTACTTCGACACCAAGCATGGTCTCCAGTGGCAGCAGGTAAGCCAGGTTGTTCTGCACTCCGGAGAGGTAATCGATGCGATCAGTATAGGGAATGTACTGGTTCCAGTGTTGGCGTTCGGCAATCTTTTCGGCACCACGATGGTGGTAACCGAGATCGACATCGATGTCGGTGATCTCCTCGCCATTGAGCTTGGCGACCAGGCGCAAAACACCATGCGTTCCGGGGTGATGCGGACCGAGGTTGAGGACCATGGTTTCGTCGTCGATGCGTTCTATTTCTTTGCCGCCGAAAAAGCTTTCGGCATCCCGCGGCACCATCTTCATGGCCGCCTCCGGGGTAAATGGTGCCATCTCCGTAGCGCGACTGACGTGCTCCTTACGCAACGGGTGCCCTTGCCAGTCGTGGGGCATAAGGATGCGACGCAGATCGGGGTGACCTTTGAAGTCGATGCCGAACATGTCGAAGGCTTCACGTTCGTACCAGTTGGCAGAGGCCCAAACACCGGTGGCCGTCGGCGCTGAAGGCATCTCGCCATGGAGCGGTACCTTGATCCGCAGGTAACCGGGGTCATCAAAGGACAACAAGTGATAAACCAGGGTGAAATCGTGATCGGGGCGTTTCTGTCGGGCGCGTTCATCGATTGCCGTCAAGTCTTCGAGACGACGGTACTTCTTCGGCGCATGCTCCTTGAGAAAACGGAGCAGTTCCGGTGCCGTTTCCGCATCAGTCCAGAAGGTCGGCATATCGGCGCCATTGGCATCTTCACGCACGCGTTCGCCGAAATGCTCATGCAGGGTTTTGCGCAGATCGGGTGTCGAAGCGACAAAGTCGACGCGCGGCTGTGCAGGGCGCCACATCTCTGCAGCACGACTGCCCAGGAAATTCGGTGACTGCGCAGAGGTGCCACGATTCGGGCTGTTGCCGAAGCCGGGTCCACGCGTGTCGCGGCTCTTGGTGACACCATCAACCAACAGAGGCAAGGTGGTTCCCTCGCTGCCACCCTCCATACCGAGCACCTTGCGGGCAGGGCGCTCTTCGTTGAAGATCTTTTCCTGGAGAAGCATCAACCCCTGCAGAAACGCTTCCGGACGCGGTGGACAGCCGGGCACGTAAACATCGACCGGCAGCACCTGGTTGACACCCTGCATGACACTGTAGACATCGTACATGCCGCCGGAGTTGGCGCAGCTGCCCATCGCCATGACCCACTTGGGGTTGGCCATCTGCTCGTAGACGCGCAGCATACTCGCGCCCATCTTCTTGAAGGGCGTTCCAGAGATAATCATCAGGTCGGCCTCGCGCGGCGTACTGCGCAGCACTTCGGCACCGAAGCGGGCGAGATCGAAGCGGGGGGTCATGCTGGCCATCATCTCGACGAAACAACACGACAAGCCAAAGAACATCGGCCAGAGGCTGTTTTTGCGTCCCCAGTTGATAGCATCGTCAAGGGTGGTCAAAATGACATTGGGCGGTAGCTGCTCGCTCACGTGACACTCCCTTGCGCCCTGCGCTGATCCTTCTGCGTCTTGCGGCCCTCACGCTGTGCCTGCGGTCCCCAGTCGAGTCCACCGGTCTTCCAGATATGAACCAGGCCGAGAAAGAGAATGAAGATAAAGAAACAGACATGAGCGAAGCCGGGCCAGCCGAGCCGATCATAAGCAACCGCCCAGGAGGCGACAAAGATCACTTCGACATCAAAGATAACAAAGAAGATAGCGACCAGGTAGAAAGGCACAGGCCCTTTGAGGCGGGCATTATCGAGAGGAAGGATCCCCGATTCGTAGGGCTCCTGCTTCTGCTGGGAGCGGGTCTTTTGGCCAAGACCCCAGGAAAGCAGCAAGAGGACTGCAATCAGAAAAATTGCGATGCCAGCATAGATTCCAAGTGCCAGATAAGACTCGAAATCCGGTGGTGTCAACATCAGTTGTGAAGGGGTGGTCGCAGGTGTCATAGCAAGTAAACCGCTCTTCCACAATATTAAATTCAATCAGCTTTCGGCCTGTCTGAAGCACCGAATCACTATAGGAAACCGTCGAGCTCAACAAAATCTACCACAAATCGGTTAATCGGTACAGGTTTACTACAATCTCCAACAAATAACCATGCTCTTAGCTCTCAAATGTCAGCCCTGCCTGCCTCAATGGCTGCTCTGGCCAAGGTGTCGCAACGCTCATTTTCGACATGACCGTCGTGACCGCGCACCCAGTGCCATTCAACCTGGTGCGGTTCAGTCAGTTCCAGTAAGCGTTCCCACAGGTCACGGTTGGCAACCGGTTTCTTCTGGGAATTTTTCCAGCCACGCTTGACCCAGCCATCGATCCACTCGGTTATGCCCTTTTTGACATATTGCGAATCAGTGGTCAGCGCGACCCGACAGGGGCGCGTCAGTGCCTCGAACCCGGCAATCGCGCCGATTAACTCCATGCGATTGTTAGTGGTCTCGGGATCATAACCGGAAAGTTCTTTTTCACGACCTCCAAAACGCAGGAGTGTTCCCCAGCCACCCGGCCCCGGGTTGCCGGAGCAAGCTCCGTCGGAGAAGATTTCTACAAGATCCGTGTCTGGACTGGCCATAATGCTCACTAAAGATAATCAAACGATAAATAACTTTCGTATCCTAGCATAGCTATACAATCAAAATCAGCACTCAAGAAAATGTATACACTTTAAAATTGGCCAGGAGACTGTCGGACTATACGGGCCGAAGCGAAAATTCGGAAGTTTGAGGACAGAT
Source organism: Desulfuromonadales bacterium (assembly GCA_030614505.1). Taxonomy (GTDB): domain Bacteria; phylum Desulfobacterota; class Desulfuromonadia; order Desulfuromonadales; family BM103; genus M0040. Next base: position 2,229 of record JAUWTX010000061.1, on the reverse strand, counting down.
TTTGGCTCGTTTGAAAGCTCATAGCTGTAGCTATGGGCTGAAAAGGAGCTGAAATATGGGCCAAACATCTGGATTTGCAGCCGGCATGGATAGTCCGGCAGCCTCCTAGAATCAAGCCTGGTCATCCCTGTAGCAAACCAGCTGCTGGGCGACCACATCAGCAAGCAGCAACAGGTTCAGCTGCTTGACGTCAATCACCTTGACTACCGGTTTGAAGCGACTACTTCTCGGCATCATAGCTTCCAGCAAGTTGCTGCACTGGTAGAGCCAGCTGCTGTTGAGCGTACAGGGGAAAATATCGGGGAACAGCGCCAGGTAAAAGATGTCCGCCTCAACCAGGTCCTGGAAAAAATGCGAACCGAACGACAGTTCCGGCATCAAGTCGCATTCGACAAACGCGACTTCGCCGATAGCCGCCATATTGTTGATTTCGGAAAATTTGACCGGAACCCCCAAGGATGGCGTCGAGGTCCCCCAACGGCCCGGTCCGAGCAACAACGTCGGCTGTTGCTCGCGATCCTTGATGCGTCGATTGAGGCGACCGATCAGGCGAGCGACTTCATATTTGTCAGAAAGTGACAACTGGGAATAATGCTTGCCGTCAATCCAGATTACGCGCTTGATCGGCAGGGCCGTGTTACCACCCATAAAGCCGCCACTGGCGCTGAAGAAAACCTTCTCCTCAGCAATCTCCTCCGGAATATGGACCTGCTTTTTAAGCCCCTTGGTCTGCAGCGGGCGACATTGCAGGAGATTTATTTTATCGGTACCTTCTGCCGTTCTGTTGACAGTGAACTCGATATCAACTGGATATTGATATGCTTTTTCGAGGGTTTTGAGCAGTTTTTGCATGCGCTCGGGAAAGTCTGTTTTGGTTAACAGGTGTTCGAACGTCAACAGCCAGATGTCCTGCGCCGGCTTGCCACGCTCACGCAAGCGGTTTATGGCTTCATGATCGGGGACGCCGTAGCGGCCAACGTTTAAGTCAATCCCTTCCTGAAGCAGGCGGAAAAGCGATTGTGATTGCAGTTCATTGTCGCCAATGTTGACCACATCAACATCTTTTTGAGAGAAGCGGCGGATATCCTCGTATCCCTTGAGTGGCAGTTTCATAGGTTCGTCAAGAGCGACAATTCTCGGATAATCGCCTTCAACCCGATCAACAGCACGGGTGCCGAGGCCCAGGACCAGACGCAGCATGCCGGCTTTCGGGTCCATCTTCTTGTCCCAGACAAAAGTGTTGTACGAAATACCGACTCCGGCTAACTCCGGGAAATAGTATTGTTGATGATAGGATCCCGAAACCCGTTGCACCAGTAAACCCATCTGCTCCACCTGCTTATCGAGGCCACGTTGCTTGCGATAGGTTAAGGCCTCCTCGCTCATGGTGCTGGCGAATACTTTGCGAACAGCGTCTTCAAAGGCATCGTAACGATCCTCCGGCGAACCCTGATTGGCACAGAAGAAGCTATCGTACTTGCCGGCAAAGGCATTACCGAAGCCGTCCTCCAGCAATGAACTCGAACGGACAATTATTGGGTACTGGCCGTAATAGTCGAGCATGCTCTGGAAGTCTTCACGCAACTGTTCCGGGAATTCGCCTATCAACATTTTCTGATGCAGTTCAGCTCCCGCTTTATAATATCCCTCTGGCGTCTTCTGTGCAGCGTAGAGCTCCCACCAGCCATTATTGACAATATAGGAATAGTAAACATTTGAGCCGACGAAGAAAGAGTCGTGCTGCTCCAGTCGTTCGGACCAGTTGTTGTCTGTCTGCGCCTCAAGGATGCGGCGTGCCAACAGCATTCCTACAGCCTTGCCACCTATAAAACCGGTACCGATCATGCGAGCTTTAAAAGAGAGTAAATCATTGAGTGAAAAGTAACGTTTTGCTAAATCGAGGATGTTATCTTCACGGCCAATCAGATGCCGACAGAGATGTCCCACCATCTTTTTCTGCTCCTCGGCGGAAACCTCCGCAGAGTTTAACTCCTCGGCTTGCAGGAACAAACGATGCCAATGGTCGAGTCGACGGGTGCCGGCGTCCTGGCCCTGACGATAGGCAGTAGCCAGGAGTTCTGTCGCTTCGAGACTGTTGGCCAGCGGGACAAAACTGTTCCCTGTCTGTCGGTGTGGCAGGAACATGGTCGGGGAATGTCGTTCCCAGACATTCAGTGGATGAACGAAGAGTTGTCCCTCGCGATTATGCAACTCAAGCAGAATCTGCGT
>JAUWTX010000026.1 GCA_030614505.1 Desulfuromonadales bacterium | reverse complement strand
TGCTTGACCCCAGTCTGCTCCAGAGTTTGATCGGTTCAGTTGCCGGCATGGGAGGCGATTTCTGGGCCGGCATGAAGCTGCCTGACCTGTGGGTCACCAACTCCCTCAGCTATGCAAAGGGTGTGCTTGAGGGCTGGAAGAGCGTGGCATCGTATAACAGGATCGACCTTGGTTCAACACGATGGAATGTGATTCCATTGGCAGATACCATTGCGGCGATCAAGGGCAAGCCCGAAACGCGAGCTCCCGGGTTCAGAATCAATGGTTTTTCAAATATCGATAATGTTGTGTTGGGCTCGGGCATAAACGATGTGACCGGCACCGGCTTTACATTTTCCTGGCCCCCGTCGAAACTCGGGTCGAACACCTTTACAATTAAGGGAACCCCCTTGTTCAGTCTTCCCGGAGTGAGTTCTTCTTCTACAGACAATATTGCTTCCCGGGTTGGCAAGTCTCTTATCAACGAGGCTATCGGTACGGCCACGGCGGCTTTGGGCGGCACCCTGACCCAGGCGCTGGGAGTCCATATCATTTCAGGGGGCAGCGGTTCAGACATCTATAAGATGAATGCGAATTTCTGGGGACTCGGCCTTGTTTTAGAGCCTTGTGACGTTAAAGTTGTAGGTGTTACACCGGAATTCTACGACACGCTTGATTTCTCAGGCGTCAAACAGGATCTGCATTTCACGATTATTGAAGTGACAACCGAAAATCTGCCAGGGCTGACAAGTATACTGGAACTGATTGACGGCCAGAGTTCAAGCAGTAATAATACCAGAGACATGCATCCTATTGATGCGGGAACCAATTTAGTGATTGTCAACGATAGAGCTTCAAATTTTGAGGGATCCATCGTTGATCGTATCATGGGAACGCTAAACCTCCTTACTGCCGGTGTGAACAGCGCCATCGGGGCGATCTTTGATTTAGACTGGATGATTGGCGGGGGCAGTCTCTTTTTGGCAACCGACATCGAGAACATTATCGGCGGTAAGGGAACCAATACCTTCCATTTTATTGACAACTCCCGCATCCAGGGCAGCATCTCCGGCGGTAAGGTTGTTCTGGATTACACTAAAGCTGATTACGGATCAGGTGGGAGCCACGGCGGAGTGGAAGTTGATTTTGCTGCGGGTGCGGACATAAACCTGTACAACAACCTTGATGGCTCCACCAAGAATTTCCTGAAAACCTTTTTCGGCAGCCTGGTCCCCTTGAGTGCAAGCTTCGGCTCCGCTTCCGGAGTGACCGGAAACCGCCTGGGAGGCATTCCGATCTTAAACGAGCTGACCGGGGCGTTGACCCATGGCAATTATGCGGTAAGTGGCGTCCTCAAGGTTATCGGATCGCCTTATGACGATATACTTAAAGGTAACAGCCTTGGTAATATATTTATAGGTGGGGGCGGCAATGATCAGTTTGATGGCCGCGATGGGACAGATACGGTCAGTTTTAGCTATACTTCAGATCCTGTCACGATCGATCTCGGCGCTTCCGGTGGCGCAAAAGCCACGGATGGGGTTGGTTCCGTTTCCACTCTTACCAATGTCGAAAACCTCGCCGGCGGCGAAGGGGATGATGTCCTGATCGGAGACTGGAACCCGAACACGTTCTATTTCACCGAGAAATCGGGAAACGATGTTGTCTATTCAGGAGAGATGAAAGAGCTTGCCCTGGTTTCCGGCAGCACAACAGAATTCAGATTTGCCTACAGTCCGGGTACACCCTTCAGGTTTAAATTCGGCAACGATACCACCACCGAAATTGATAACAAAAAGTCTGAATCTGCTGATGAGATTGATGAGATAGCCACTGCCATCCAAAAAGCTCTGAATGATGACACTTCTCTCAGTGGTGTAACCGTCAGTTATATTGTGGCTGATGAAGAATTTAATATTACATTGCCTTCGGCTCCAGGCGATTCCCTGTATATTGAGTACCAGGACACGCTTGATTTTTCCGGAAGCAGTGAAAGTATAAGTATTGATAACAGTCCAACAGTTGGTGACTGGCAAATTACAATAGATGGCAAAACAATAACAGCCCATGGTTTTTTTGCAGAGCCTGAAGAGCCCGACAGTGGCAGCTTTTGGAGCAGCCTTGATGCCCATCTGGCGAAAGGATTTTTTGTCTCGTCTGGTGTACAACCGATACTTGCTGACGACGTCTTGCCGGATAACCCGACCCTGACGTCTCCTGCCCTTACAGAAGAGCAGGTGGCCATGATCCTGGAAGAGGCTGTCGCACGCTGGGAGAATTCTTCAGATGTAAGTGTGGCCGATCTTTTCGATGACATTTCATTACTGGTGGCCGACCTGCCGGGCCTGACCCTTGGAAAAGTTGAAGAAGGCACTGTTTTTGTCGATACTACTGCGGCCGGCCAGGGCTGGTTCGTGGATGACACTCCACAGGATGATGCAGAGTTTCCCATAGATTTGACAGACGGTGTGCATGCTGCTGATCCTGACAGCCCGGTATCTAACCAATACGATCTGTTGACCGTGCTTCTCCATGAGCTGGGCCATGTGGCCGGGGCTGACCATTGCGAGGACCAGGATTCATTGATGTACGCAATCCTTGAAACCGGGATCCGCAAGGATGTCCCGATTATGGATTTGGTTGCGCTGCTTGCAGGCGGATCTGTGAGCGGACAGCAGCAGGGCGATGATACCGACCAGAGCCGTTTGATCAACGGCCTTGAAGAGTTTGCCACATGGTCCGGCAACTTCGGAGATAAAATCAACGAGGCTATCACCGGCCTGTCCATACCTTTTGTTGGAAATACCCTGACCGATGTCTGGAACGTCACAAGCCAGGACATCACCGAAAAAATTATCCAGGATATCAAGGACCCCGTTCTCGCCGTGTTTGCTGAGCTTGAGGAGGACGAGACTGTCACGAGCGCCGAAATAGTTGCTATTGACGGAATTGAGCCGTCAATGGCCGACCCGCGTGAATTCAGCGCAACCGTTGAACTGGCGACCTTTCACAATGAAGTATCTCTGGATTTTGAAGGAAGTGCGCTTGAAACGCTGGGCCTGGATATTGCTTCAGGAGCACTGCAGGCAGAGCCAACCCTTCTGGATGGCGCCATCATACTTGAATTCGGATTCGGCCTGGCACCGGACGGCTCGTTTTTTATCAGCAATCCTCAAGTGACGGCCAGTGTTTCCGTGGATCATGCAGAGTCTTTTAACCTGCCGTGCAGGGTCGGTTCACTGGGCGCCGGCATCGTTGGTGGAAACCTCAGCCTGAATGCCGAGCTTCTTATAGCCGCAAGCGGCAGGATGACGGTAGACATGCTGACAGGTGAGGGCAGTGGCGACCTGATCGATTCACCCGTGATTGGACCAAACAGCAACTACGAGATATACCTTCCGGTCGTTCCGCGGGGCGCTGTGGAGGGTGTGCAAAGCGAAGCAGCGCTTATCAAGGGCTCATTCAATACCGAAGAGAATCCGGGGACCCTGCCGGAAGAAGCCGATCTTGCCGACTTCTTTGACAGCATCAGTTACAATCTAACCCCGTTAAATTTCAACGAACTGATTGATATGCAGGGCATTTCTCTCGATTCCGTGCTGAATGGCATCAAGGACGCGCTGACCACCCTCATGCAGCCTGACGGGATTGGCTATAAAAAAATGCCCATAATTGACAAGAGCCTGGTTGAGCTGTTAGGACCGGGCGGCGTGGACTTCGTGGAGTCCCTCACGGACATGATCGACACCATCCAGGAAACGCTGTCAGACATGCAGTCTCTTGAGCGCGATATAAACTTCGGGGTTGCGGAGATATTTAATCTGGATCTTGGCGTCACCGAGGCCGAAGTAGAATCGGCATACCAGCTTCTTACGGCCGTGGCCTTTAATCTGAGCGGTAATTCTACGGATGAAGAGATTGCACTGGCCATGGCCGGGACACTTGCCGAATTTCATAACCTTACCCGGGAAAGAAACCTGGTGGCAGGTTATGACCTCCTGACCGGACTGGGGCTCGATGCCGATGCCACCGACGGTGAGATTGCCATGGCCCTGCTGTCGGCCACGGACGAATTCGTCTTCAAGTCACTGCAGGTGGACCGCGATCTGCTGTCGGCAAATGCGGATTACCAGGCCGCAGTGGATAGACTGGCCCGTTACCAGTTGAGCGGCTATTCAACCGATTTTGAAATAGAAGCGGTTTTCGATACAGGAGAACAAAAGGATTTCGCGCAGGAGACTATAGATCTACTGCGCAACCCGCCGGAAGATACCGAGCAGTTCCTGCTTAATTTTGCCCGGAATTTCCTGAATTCCAAGGGGCTGACCCAGGATTCCTCTGCAGCCGACATTGATGCCGCGTTCCGGAATAATGATCAGATTGCCGCGTTAAAGGCAGATCGTGATCTGGTCTATAACATGGACCCGGCAGTTATCGAAGCAGATACCAGCCTTTCAAATTATGGACTTACCGGAAACTCGGACGATGATGCTATTGCAAAGGTAGTAGTTGATCAGGATGCTTTTATTCAGGCCAAAGCTGCTCGTGACTTGCTCTTAAACGGCGACGAGGATATCGAAACCGTAGAACCCCATTTGACCGGAGAGGGTTTTTCCGGCGCTTCAACCGATCTGGAGATCGCACTGGCTGTAATTGATGCGGATGAGTTTGAGGCAAGGAAACAGAACAGGGATACGCTTGCGGAATATGATGACAACAAGATCATTACATTGATATACAACAGATCTGTCCTGACAGTGAAATTCACCTTTGAAAAACGGCTGGAACAGGAATTTGCCTTTGAGCTTGATCTGCAGGATCTGATCAGCCAGCCCGGCGTGCCGGACGTGGTGAAAGACCTGATCGGCGATGGCGGCCTGCTCAGCTTTGACCTGGATGCGGCCGGCGCCCTGAAATTTGAGGCATTTGCCGGTTTTGAGCTGGGTTTTGGTTTTGATCTCAGCAACCTGCTGTCGCCCAAGTTCTTTGTTCTGGACGACACCGGCATTTATCTCGGCCTGGAGATCACCACGGTCCAGCCCCTTGACTTCAAGGCCGAGATCAAGCTGTTCGACTCTATCGGCCTGGCTCTGGCGGTTGAGGACGGAAATGCCGAGCTGAGTCTCGGGGCACGGCTGGGACTGGCCGATGACAGCGCAGGCGACAACCAGTACCTGATCACCGAACTGGGCCTTGATATCATTGATTTCGACGTGCAGGGCAGCGTCTCCATTGACCTGCCGCTCTATTCCCCGACCCCGTACATCCCGATTAGCGGCACCACTGCCGACCGCAACAACGACGGCTATGGGGACAATGTTCTCCATATTGACACCGGTTTCTCCCTTGAGGGCGGTTTCAAAGGGCTCAACATCATCACGCCCAACTTTGCTTCGGGCTTTTCGCTCTTTGCCCTGCTCAATGATCCCATGTTCATCATTGACGGCCTGAACGGCTTGTTTGACGGCATGGGAGGGGTGGCTGACTTCTTTGGTGATTTGGACCTGCCGCTGGTTGGTGATGCCATGCACGACGCGTCGGGCTTCATCGATGACCTCCAGGAGCTGATCGTCGGGGATGATGACGAGAGCACGCCGGAGATCACCGGCCTTCACGCGGCCTTTGCTCCCGGTATTGCCGAGGGCAAGACCACCATTGAGATCATCCAGGATGTCCTCTACGATCAGTTGGGCAGCATGCTGGTGAAGGAGTCCTATGACCAGGCCAGCGGCCGGTATGTTTATACACCGGTGAGCGGACCGGAAGAAATCCCACTGGTGGTGGCGGACGATTATGTGAACTTCAAGCTGCTCATCAAAGGCAATGTTTTTGAAGAGACCGTGCCCATCGACTTTGATTTGGCCGTGCCCGGAGTGGGGTTGAAAGTTGATTCCGATATCGTCGTAAAGCTCGACTACCTCTTTGCCTTCGGCTTTGGCATCAGCACCACCGAAGGGCTCTATCTCGACACCTCGGGCAGCGCCAGGGGTGAGGAGATATCCCTCGACCTGTCGGTGAGTTTCACAGAAGAAGACGGCACCCCTGCCACTGTCGATGGTGAACTTGCGTTTCTTACCCTGCAAATCATCGACCTGATGAAGAACGATGAGCGCGATACTGACGGGCTGCCAAGCGGCATGTTCGGCTCCCTGGACATTGACCTGCAGGGCGGTGAGAACGGGCGACTTGGCGTCACAAACATAGCGGACGACCTTGCCATTGAGATCCGGATGTGGGCCGGGGTGGATCTTGACTTTGATATGGAAATAGGTATCGGAAACAATTCCTCAATTGCCGGGTTCTCCACCCTGTTCCATTATAAACAGGACCTGGCCATTATTGTCTGGAATTCCAAAACCAGCACCCAGGTAACCCTGGGAGGCAGTCCCGACATCCTGTTGGAGGACGCCGTGCTGCAAATTGCCGGTTTTGTCGAACTGAGTGCCAGGTATATCACCTACGACCGGATCGATGATAACAAGACCGTGCTGGGCGCTACTGGCGTCACGGCCTTCATGGGCATCGACGACATTGGCGTTCAGCTCACCAACGGCGAGTTCGGCATTGTTTTCCTCAAGCAACCGGCGGCCGAGGGTGAGACGTTCACCAGGTCCTTTGCCATGTCTGCCCTGGGCGATGTCGCGCTGGTTGGCCTTGACGGTCTGCAGATAAGCGGCACTGTCGGCGTTAAGGTCAACAACACCGGCGGAGCGGTGAGCGAAACCATCCAGGTGGGATCCGAGTCGGTGCCGGTCACCTTTGCCGACACTGAAGGCAATATCATGAAGTTTTCCGGCAGCGGCATCACCATGAGCGTTGCCGGCATCTTCAGCATGACCGCGGATATCAACTTCTCCAGAATGGCAACCGGCCGGGTGCTGGTGGACGTGCCGAGGATGAGCATGTCGATCGTCATTGATGAGACCGATGTCTTCGGCATTTCCGGCCAGGCCAAGTTCACCATTGACCCAATTGAAGGCTTCAAGCTGCAGAATATCCTGATGACCGGCTTTACCATCATGGGCGTCGAGGCCAGCGCCGAGCCCAGGACCGCGCCTGACCAGGGCGGCAGCACTGGCGGCGGTGGCGGTCTGCCTCCACCTGCCAAACCCTATGCTGAACTGAGCACGCCATTGGCAGGCGATTCCGTTGACCTGACCCTGCTCAACACCAGGAAATATTTTGATGTCACCTATATTGATCCCTCCGGGTCAGGCATTGATGAGGGCTCCATCACTGATGATGGTACTGAATTTACCCTGAGCGGCACCAGCGTTACCATCCCTCTGCAGACCCCGCAGAAACTCGGCGGCAACACCTACCGCTACCGGTTCGACGGCAGCTTCACTGCCGGTGAGGTGTCGGTTAATTTTATTGCCCTTAGCTTCAAGAACACCAGCGCGATTTCGGTCTGGAACGAGGCGGCAACCGCCGCTTTCACAATCCGGGATGCCCAGGCCGATGCCGTTGAGAACGGCGAACCTCAGAGCATGGGGGCTGGTCCGGTTATCTTCCAGGGCCCGACTGTCGGGCTCAAGGGCTTCAAGTTTGTCTCCAAACGGGACATTGACGGTGACGGCATCAAGGAATCGGCGCCGCAGTTGCTCATCTCCATCGGGGTAGGGGTTACGAAGGCCGGCCTCAATTTCGGCGCTTCCACCAAGAGCACCGGCACCCAGTCTTCCGGCACCCAGTCCAGCAGCGGCATCAGGGCGGAGCTGTTGAATGTCAACGGCGTTTTTGACGTGGCCCTGGATCTGAAGGCGGATTTTGCGAACTACATCCTCACCGAGCCTTGGAATGCCATTGCCGGCCTGTCCGCCAAATTTGTACTTGATGTTGAGTCCTTTATAGTCGAAGTCCCCAACGTCTTTATCGGGACTGCCGCCGGTATCCGCATCCAGTTCGATCCCAACAAGATGCAGAAATTGGGGGAGAATGCAGGCCTGACTTTTGCAGCCGGCACCGCCACAGCCAGCCTCAACGACCACGGCTTCAGTGCCGGCGACACTGTCAGGGTGACGGGCGACTCCGGGGCCGGTCTGCAGTATTCAGGTTTCTATACCGTGGCCACGGCCGGTGCCAACAGCTTCACCTTTGCGGCAACCGACCTGCCTGCCGGCCCGGTGAACGGCCGGGTTATTGCAGCCCATGAAGTCGATTTCACCCACAGTGGTGAAACCGCAACCTTCACAAAAGCCGGCCTTGATCTTCAGGTGGGCGACCGGATCATCATCCAGGTGACCGGCGATCCCGACTCGCCTTACAACGGCGAGCGGCTCATCAAGACAGTGGATGGAGATACCTATACGTTCAAGCAGAGTGTTGAGCCGATCCTTGAAGAGCTGACTGTTGATGATGCAGGTTTGGACGGCGGACAGAGCACAGTCACATCCGTTGTCGAAGGCGATCCTTCGGTGCAGTCGCTGTGGAACAATGCGACAAGCGGTACCTTCACCCTTACCTTTGACGGCCAGACCACCGGCGATTTGGCCTATAATGCCACTGACGGCGAGATCGAAACAGCCCTGGAGGGATTTTCCAATATAACCGACGTGACAGTGACCGGCAGCGGCACCGAACCGTCGCCGTGGAAGATCACCTTCAATCTGACCGGCGAGAATCTGCCGGGCGTCACTGCCCTGATTGCCGGCCTGGAGAGGATTGACAACAACCAGGAGCTGGTCAGGATTCTGAGCGCTACCCTGTCGTTCCCGAAATTCAACATTGAGGGCGGCATCTCATCTACCCCGGATCCTGATTTTACGGCCGCCACGGTAACCATCACCCATGACGCCTCTTCCAAGCTGGCCACGGTTTCGCATGCCGGACATTCATTTAAGAAAGGGGAGACGATTATCGTCGAGATCGCGGGTGGTGCCGGTTCACCCTATAACGGTGCCTATAACATCATCTCGGTGACGCCGGACACCTATACCTTCAAGCTTGACGAAACCGGGCTCGGCTCGATCACTGCCACGGTCACGAAGGCGAAGCCCGGTCTGATCATTCGCCAGATGGGCTTTGCCCTGGGCACCGCCAGGCTGACCTATACGGCTGAGGTCAATCTGGGCACCATCCTTAGCTTTACGGGCCTCACCATTGGCTTGAGCGATTTCGAGGTTACTTTTGGCCAGGCCATTGATTTTGACGGTGAGATATTCATTGCCGCTGCCAGCGCCGAATTTTTCCCGGGTATGGCCGTTTCTGCCTCCATCAGCGATACCCCGGGCAATGATCCCACCGACCTGCTAGAGACCTCGGCGCCTGACGGCCATGTATCCATCGGCATCAAGCTGGTCCTCAGCTTCAATGATGGTAAGGTCGATGCCTTCAGGTTCAGTGTCGATAAGTTTGAGGTCAAATTAGGCGACTTCCTGAGGATATTTGCCTCAAATGTATTCCTCAATACCGATGCTGCCGATGATGAAGAAATAGTCTCCTTTGGTTCAGTGGGCGCCGAGTTGAAGGTTGCCTCCCTGAAACTGAGTGGCGAGGGGCGTAACTTTGCCTTTCTCGGTGACGGTACTTTTGTTGCCAAGGCAGGCTTTGGCGTCTTCTTCGGGATAGGATCCGCCACCGGCGCCAGTGTCGGCTGGCCATCCTGGCTTCCCATCAAGATCAAAGAGATCGGTATCGAATGGCTGGATATCAACACAGATCCCCTTGATTTTATCCTGACGCTTTCGGCCAGTGTTGAAGGCGTTGAAGGAATACCAGGGGCAAAATTCTCCGGAGTTATCGATGGCGTGAAGATCGATCTGAGCAAACTCTTCGCCGGCGAGTTTCCAATCATCGATATTGCAGCGATGGGGGTCAGCATAGAAGCCAATGTCTTCGGCGGCGAGCTGAAGGCCGGATTGATCGGCGGGATTCTCAAGATTGATAACAACAACCAGATCATCGAGCCCACGGCGCCGGTCGCCACGGTGGTAAAGGCAAGGATCTTTTTCCTCGGTATAGAGGGCGGGTTCTCGATGCTGGGCGCGGGCGGTTTTACGATCCGCTTTGCCCTCTCCGAGTTGGGGCCGCTCGGTGTGCAGATCAGTGCCTCGGTGCCTGGCGGGATCCTTTTGGAGCCGAACTCGGGGCTTTCAATAAACGACTTTGTGGCTGGCGTGGAATTCTTCGCGACCCTGCCCGATATCACCAATCCGGAAGATCTGCGCAGGCCCGAGTTCCAAGCAGCATCCGATGTTTCGGCCGGCGACTGGCTGCCCATGGTGAAGCAGCAGGTGGTCAACCAGTACATTGCCATCCAGAGCAATCCGAACCGGAGCGGATTTCTCGCGGCCTTTACCTCGCCGATGGTGATCACTGGCGGCTGCAAGATCTTCACGATGTACGCCTCCAAGGAGACTTTCAACGGAGAGGTCCTCCTGAAGATCAGTACGGACGGCAAGATTGTTGTAATCGGGATGCTCAACTTCGCGGCCGACAATCTCAGCATCAGCGGGAAGCTCTATGCAAACCTCTCGAAGATCGCCGAAGGCAACGCCACGATCCTCTTCCTGGCCGACATCCCCGACCAGATCCAGCTTCTGGTGATCAAGGGCAAATTCCAGATGGGATTCAAGGGTGCGGACGGTATGCCTGTCACCTTCTCCACCCCCGATACCCTGTCCCATCCGGAGGCCGGCCTGTATTCCCCGGCCAACGGCGGGGAGATCGGGCGTGCCGGGCTAAATGACGATCAATACATCTATATTATATACCGGCCATCGGACGGCAACGAGCTTGATGTTGAATCCATTATGGACGACACCAAGGAATTCAGCCTGAGCGGTGATGCAAAAAACGATGTTGTTATTATAGATGCCGAGGTAAAACAAATTGATGACGAAACCTTTGGCTATCCCTTTACGGGTCAATTCGGCCCGGGGAATGTGGCGGTGATTTTCGAGCCTAACAGTTTTGAAGACAGTGCGGGCACCAAGAATCTTGCTAAAACCGAGACCTTCACCATCAAGGAGGCCTCTGCCATTCTGGTCGGGATAGCCAATGGCGGCGTGATAGACGTCACCGGACTGAACAACAACAAATCCATTATAGTGATGTATGTCCCGGCACCGGGGAACAAGCTTGATGAAACGACCGTCGATGACAATGATGTCGTGTTTACCCTGACCCTGCCGGATAACAGCACCTACGATATCTCAGGTCCCGGGACCAGGGAGAGTAGCAACGCTTACCGTTACGATCTGCCGGATGGCGTGGTTTTCACCCCAGGTGAGGTGACGGTGGCATTCAAGGCCGACACCTGGAAGGATACGGGCGACAACACCAATGTGGCATCGACCGCGACATTTACCGTGGCAGGTGCGGCTGCGGATCTTTTTATCCCGATCAACGGCGGTGCCATTGATGCGGCCTACCTGAACGAGCAGCGCTACATAGAAGTCAAGTTTATGCCCAGTGGCGATGGGGTGCTGGATGTGGATTCGATCCTGGATTCTCAGGATTCTTCCAGTGCGGAATTCACTCTGATTGGTGCTGCGGCAGACAATGTAACTATCCTGAACGATCAGGTTTCGCAGATTGATGACACGACTACATTCCGTTATCCCTTTAGTGGAAGCTTTGGCACCGGGGAAGTACATGTGGAATTCATCACCGGCAGTTTTACCGACAACAGCTACACAAACGTGGCCGAGACGGAATCCTTTATTGTGATGGGACCGACAGCGGATCTTACGGGTGACCTGGAAGACGGCGTGATCGGGCTGACCGCCTTTGAGCAGAATAGATACATTGACATCACCTTTACCGGTACCAGCGGTAACGCGATTGATGGGAATAACCTGGATGGAAGTGAGATAAAGCTCAGGATGCCTGACGGGAATGACTACGATCCCAGGGGGCCGCCGACCAGCCTTGACAACACTACCTTTCGTTATTTCCTCCCAGACACGCTTGCTCTTGAGCCCGGTGTGGTCCAGGTGTTTTTCCAAGCCGGCACCTGGAGCGATACCGGGGGTTACACCAACCTGGCCGAGACCGAGTCCTTCCTGGTCGCTGCTCCCTCCGCCGATCTGGTCGATCCGTTAATAGGTGACAAGGTTGACCGGGCGACGATTAATTCCCGAAGTTATATCCTTGTAAGGTTCAACGATACCACCAGCAACGGTCTGGACGCAACCTCCATTACGGACGGTCCCGACAACGGCGACGATGACGGCTCCGAGTTCACCCTGAGCGGTGATGGGGCCGGTAGTGTGACCATTCAGGGAGATGCCCGGAAGGTGAAAGGCGAGCTGCTTTTTAGTGCCGATAATTCAGTTTTCAGCGGCGAGCTCGACACCACGACCTTCTCCGATGCACTGCGGCAGACCTTTATCGACAGCAACGTCAGGATTTCCGGTGATGTCACGGTGACCGTTGTGACAATCGGCAGTGAATGGCAGGTCACCGACGGGGACAACCGGCAGTATATCATCCAATTTGAGGTGGGCGAAGGTGATGCAAGCGACCGGATCCATGTCTTTGATTTCAATTATACCTTTCAATATAACTTCTCCGGCAGTTTTGAGGACGGCCCGGTATACGTAAATTTCCTTACCGGCCGATGGCAGGACAATGCCGGCAACACCAATCTGGCTGAAACAGAGTACTTCGGGATCATCAGCCTGGCGCCCTCTTTTGAGATCGTGATCGAAGGGGCACTGGTGCTCCATGGGGGCGGTTTCACCCCTGATTTTGACGGGGACGATACGCCCGACCCGATCTTCTCCCTCAGAGGCAGGATCGTCCTGAATATCGACAGTGTCCTCGACCCCAATACCAATGAGGTCTTGGAAGCGCGGTTCACTTTAGATGTCAGCGCCACACTGGAACTTATTTATCTGGGCAATATCGGCTCGGCAGCCGGGCGGTTTGTGTTAAGCATCGGTGAAAGCACGAGCACCGAGAGTTCCATTTTCGGGGAAATCGGCGTCCCCCAGGTTGAGCTCTGGGGCGTTTTGAAAGTCCAAACAAACCTGGAAAAACTCCGCGAAATCGGCATCGAGGCCGATGCCATGGCGCTGTTGCAGATTAATGCCACCAGTGAGGAAAAGACGGAGGTTATTTTTCTTGAAGGCATCAAGGGAGATGAGTTCTTTACCATCGATGACAACGGGATCAGCAGCGAGCTACCAGCAGATATAAGTCCGAATAGCTTCCTGACAACTCTTCCTCAGGCACTGCAAGACGCATTCACGGCCAACGCCATTATGTTTTCCGATACGGCAACTTTCAGCGTGCAGGGTGTGGAGTCCGGCAAACGATGGAAAATATATGTCAACGATGAAGACGGCACCAAACAGTATTTTATAGACAAGAATGAAGACGGTC
Source organism: Desulfuromonadales bacterium (assembly GCA_030614505.1). GTDB lineage: Bacteria > Desulfobacterota > Desulfuromonadia > Desulfuromonadales > BM103 > M0040. Next base: position 375 of record JAUWTX010000026.1, on the reverse strand, counting down.
GCCTGACCTTTTACGGCGAGGCTCAAACCTTTGTTCTTGATCCTTACACCTTTGCAATTTCCCTGGCCGGCGTCTTAAAATTCAAGCTGCCGCCGATCGATGAGGAAGACCCTGAACTGTTCCGCATGAGCGGTGTCTTCCACATAAAAATCAGCTTGAACGGCCCCGAGATTGCCCTCGAGGCTTTTGTCAACGCGGAGCTGACCATCGGTCCGGAAACCGACCCCTATTTGCGGTTCACCGCTCTTGGCGTGATGCTGATCAGGGCATCGCTGAATGTGGAAGACAGCAGTATCGCCATGCTCCTTGAACTGGAGTACAAGGGAGGGAACTCTGCGATCCTTTCCTTTGAGGCCAACTTCAACCTGTATCTCA
>JAUWTX010000017.1 GCA_030614505.1 Desulfuromonadales bacterium | reverse complement strand
GATTCATCAGCGAAATTCCCCGTTTTCATTTTCGGCGGGTATTTTCCGGACCAGGGATAGCGTACCCGTTGCTTTCTCTTGGCCATGCGGGCGGCGAAAGCCCATTCCGCCTCGGTGGGCAGACGATAGCCGAGGCCTGCCTCATCACCAGTGACCATGGCTCCGTTCTCTTCACGGTAGAAAGGCGGCAGACCATCTTTATTGCTGAGCCAGTTGAGGAAACGCGCGGCATCATTCCAGGCGACATTGACCACCGGATGGGAACCGATCTCAAGGGAGCGGTTACCCGACATTCCGGAAGAGTGCTGCGCCTGGAAGAGTCGATACTCAGCATTGGTCACCTCCCGTTCGGAGAGATAGACGCTGCGTTTCATGATGACTTTATGTTCGCCTTCGTTGGCGCGCCGTCCCGCCTCTTTCCTGGATGCTCCCATCAGGAAAGGCTTCGGCGAGATCAGGATCATTTTCTGGCCGAGGCCCGTGGCTCTGGTAGGGTCGGGCCTTGCGGCGGGACCGGGCCCGGCTGATGTTGCCGCCTGACCGGCAGTCTGTTTGTGCTTCAGGTCGATCTCAATACGTTGACTATAGCCGGTTTGGGGTGTCACCGTTCTGGTCACACTGCCATAGCCTTTAGCCTTCATTTCGATGGTGTGGGCCCTGGTCGTGAGCCGGAACCGGCCCGTGGCCAGATCCTGTTTTTTACCATCGATATAAAGCGTTGCTGCTGCCGGAGTCCCTGTAATGAAGACCGTCCCATACTGTGACTTGAGCTTGATACTGAGTTCACGTTCTTCACCGGGTTCGAGTGTCAGCTTGCGATTTGCCGGCAGGTGACCGGGCAGGGTCAAGCGAAGATTGTGCTCGCCTCCAGACGGCAGGGTGATCGAGAGTGGCGTCAGTCCCTTGTAAACACCATCGACCGTCGCCGTGCCCCCGGCCGGAACCGATGAGATGGCAACCGTTGCAGGTGCGGGCTCAAGCCGATAAACGTCTGGCATCAGATTCTGTCCCGCCTCGACGGTAAGTTCGACTTCGAGCGGTGAGAACTTCTCCTTGCTGAAGACCAGTTGGCGTTTTCCGGCGATCAGTTCCAGTTCCAGCGGGGTCATTCCCTGTTCTTCGCCGTCGACCATGAGGGCTGCGCCCTTCGGTTCCGTCTGCAATGTGATCATGGCCCAGGCTGGCTCCAGTTTGACTTGCAAAGCCTGCCTTTCACCAAACCCCTCTATCTCGACAGTCCTTTCGACAGGCAGGTAACGCTCATGCTTGAAACCAATGACGCGGCTGCCGGCAGAGATCTCTACGCCCTGCAGTGGTGTCTCACCGACAGAAACACCGTCGATCAAGACGGTCACTCCAACAGGAGTGCTGGTCAGGTCGATCAGGCCGGGCAACTTCTCCAGGGTGAAGCTGTAATTGCTGCCGCTACTGGTGATCTCGATCTCCTTCTCAAGAGGACGGTAGCCGTTCTTCTCGGCATGGAGAGTATAGCTTCCGGAAATTCCCAGGTAACTGTCACCAAAGGGTAGCACTGGTGGAAAACCGGACACGGAGAGGCTGTCCGGAGCTGGCGTTACCGTGACTGCAAGGGGATTAGCCAGCAGCACGAAAGCCGCAGCGGTCAAGAGCAGCGCGAACAGGACTATGGCCAGGGTACGAGCCCTGCTGCCACCTGGTCGAGGGGTCTCCCTGACAGGTAGAATGTGCCCATCCGTGATGCCCTTTTGCCGTTTTTCTTTCGGACTGGGCGGTAGTTCGACAGGGGGCCGCAACACCGTTGCCGAGGTTTTGGAAATTCGAACTTCTACACGCTGCCCGGAAAGATGCCAACGGATTATGGAATCACCGATACGGGTCGTGTCACCCGCCTTCAACCAGACCGAACCGGTCACCGGTTCATCATTGTGATAGACGACGCTTGCCTGGTTGCTGTCTGCAGGTTGCAGGAAAAGGTGGTCGCGGGACTCTGCCACGTACGCGACGATACCCCCCCCACCATCCAGGCCGCCATCCAGGCGGACGTGGGCCGTGTCATCCATACCGATGAGCAGCGGCAGGCTGGTCTCATCGAGTCTGCGTACCTCCTCCTTGCCATATATCTCGATCAGACGGTTCAAATCGGTTCCTCGCAGCGCAGGGTGAACACCATCTTGCCGGATGCCGGCCTTACTTTGAGCGTTAGCCGCGTATCCCGGAAACCATTACGACTGCCTGTGGCGGTATAATCACCCGTACGCAGGACGAGTCTTTTCTCCTGGAAAAGCCCCAGGCGTCCGACGTGATAGATCGTTACATCGGTCAGGCCGTCCGACAGGATCACGACCTCAACCTCAGTTTCAGCCCGGGTGATCAAGCGCTCAAGCTGGTTGATCTGCGATATGAGTATTGGCCCTTGAGGAGATACCTGCGAGGCATAGATCATAGTCTGACGAGCCTCTTCCAGAGGGCCATCCTCGAATAGCCGCTCCGGCCTGGCGAAGATGGTTTTGAGGCGTTTGTCCAGATCAATCCGCTGACTCACCCTCTCCTTACAGCTGACGGCGAAGGCCGCGTGTGAGTCGAGCGTCAGTGCCTTTTCGCAACCTTTCAGTGCCTCAGACCAGTGCTCTTCTTTTTCAAGACGTTCCCCCTGCTGTCGCAGGGTGGTCAATCTGCCGGCAAGCTGAGTTCTGGCAAGCTGTTGTTTGAGATCACGGACGGCACGGTCACCGGGCCTGATCGACTCCGCTTTCTGCAGGGCCGTCCTGGCTGCAGACGGCCTGCCCTCTGCCATTGCCTGCAGGGCATGGCTCATCGCCTGCTGAAAATCTTTTTCGGCGACCGCTGCGCGTACTCGCGTAAGGGCTTTCTGTGCGGGCACGAAATCCGGGTCGAGGGCTGTGGCTTCGCTGAAAGCCAGTAATGCCCCATCGGGGTCTCCGGCTTTCTCCATGGCGAGTCCGTCCTGCACGAAGTGGAGAACCTCTGGCAGCTGCGCTGCCCGGCGGGCACCGGTTAAGGCTTTTTCATCAGTAGCATCAATGGCAAGAGCCTGCTGAAAATGGTCGGCAGCGGTCTCCGGGTCGCCCTGTTCGAGGGCCAGGAAACCGGCAGAAACGGCTTGCTCAAACATTATGTCTTTCGCCGCCATGAGATCGTCCAGGTTGGCGATCGCCTTTTCACAGGAGTCTCTGGCAGCAAGGTAGTGCTGCTCATCCAGGAGACGGTCGCACTCCCTGGCCAGAAAGACTGCTCCGGTGTAGGCATCACCGCCCCAGGCCGCGATATTTATTGCCTCAGCAACAGCCTGTTTCTGTAACCATACCCCAATCAGTCGATCGATCTCCCGGGCAGAATCATCATTGGAGGTGACTTGTATTTGTGGCGCAGGTTGCGGGGCGACCGGGCGGGCATCCTGTGGTTCAGTCTGATGGACAGTGGTGGGTTTTTCCTGCCGAAGAGGCAGGAAGAGGACCAACAGAGCGACGATAATCAGCAACAGGCCGCAGCCCAGTATCAGCAGGGGGATGGTGCGGGACGGGCTCTTCTCTTCTCTTTCCGTGACATCAGGAGGTACCAGTGTTGGTCGGTTCTCTGGTGGCTCGTCTGCAGATTTTTTTGAGCGGGGGTCTTTTGTCATCGGCAGGCCTCACCTGACTCCTGAGGAGGGCTCGGTTGTCTGGTTCGTATCCTCTCCGTCTGAATCAAGGGGCAAACCAGTCTCCGAAGCGTAGATGTCCCGTAGCATCTTACGCCACGTCCGGTACTGTTCCTCGGCTGATCCGGTGAGCCTGACGGTTTCGCCTACCACCTCCACGACCAAGGGTTCCGCTTCAGCTGTGAAGGATATATTGAGCTCTTCAATCACCTCTTTGTGGATCCTGGTCTCCTCCCGCTTTTGGAACCCGCTGTAGATTGCGGCTGCACCGCCAGCGATCATCACCCCGGGAAGGCCCGAATGGGAGACACTATTGTTGCTGGTGCTAAGAGCAACACCACCGGCAATAGCAGCGAGGCCGAACAGTTGGCGGATCAGAGCCTGTTTCTCAACTTCCTTCAGCGCTGTGAGCTCTTCGCTGTAGAGCTTCCGCCAGTCCCCGTAGGGCTGCCAGAGGTCATTATAATAGATCTCGTAATAACTGTTTATGGTGTCGACCAGCATGTCATCACGCACTTGTACGGCATGTACCCGCTTGAGCATGGGATCGTCCTCAACCGGCAATCGGACCAGCGAATAAAGGCCATCTTCGTCGCGGGAGAGATGTCCTGCGAAAGCATCCTCAGCCATATCCTGGGCGATGCGGAGTTCGGAGATCTGCTGGATTTCACGAATATCATCGACAGACAATTGGCTCCGATGCTCTGCCAGCTCATTGGCAATGGTGTTGTAAAGGTCCTGGAAGGGGTCTTTCTCTCCGGGGGAGAGGCCGTGGTATTCAGACGGTGTAAGGGTTTCAGAATAGGATTCCTCAAACCATTGGATACCGCGGGAATCGTAAGCCTCGATATCGAGGCTTAAGCGCTCACCATCCGAATGGGTGATAGTTCCACGAACCTGGATATGGGCGTCGCTCTCACCTGGAATAACTCGCACGGCGCCCCAGAGTCCGGTTCTTTGCATGGTGTACTTGAGGTGGATCGGGATATAGCGCTCTTCGGCCTGTCGGATTTCTTCAGACAGGCCCAACTTTCTGACCTCCTTGTCTGTCAATTTCTTTGAATCAAAGACGACGATTGCTACATCGAGCAATTCCGAGCTGTCAAGTTCTTGGGTCGCGACGACCGGCTTCACCCGATCCGGAACTTCATGCCTCAAGGTGGCGCAGCCGGACAGCATCAGGAGTGCTGCAAGCAGCACGAAGAATCTGTTCATTGCTCGGTTATTCTCCTTATTTGCTTACGCCTTTGTATTTCCAGTATTCCTCCCAGAGTTTCTTCTTTAACTCAGGGTCAGGTTCTTTTTTGGCCGCTTCACGCAGCTGTCGGGCAACGATGTCGTCATCCTCCGGCGGCGGCAGTTTGCCGCCGGGAGCACCATATTTAGAATGGTCTATGTCTGCATGTCCAGCCCCGTCACTGCTCTGTGTCCCCCCGACTTTGCCCTGTGTACCGGGTGCGGCTCCAGATCGGTCGGATTGGCTTTCAGAGCTGCCGTTGGCAATCGCATCGCTTTCGGCCCCCGCACTTTGCCCGCCGGCTTCCCCGGAACCGGTCTCCCCTGCTTCACCTGAGGCTCCGGCACCTCCGGGTGTACCCGCCTGGCCGGAGGTGCCGGATTCCCTCTGGCGGGGCACTCTGGCGGCAACTCTTCCTTCTTCCTTCAGGAGCATTTCGTCGAAGTCGCCCAGAGCCGCGAGGAAGTCTCCGTCGAGCGCTGAAGTTTTTTCAGCCTGGGTCCTGGCATCCCCTGTACCTGACCCCATGGCAGGGCCTGATCCAGTAGTATAAAAGATTGCCTCTCCCGGGGAGTCCTGTGGTTCCCCGGTACCAGTCATCATCGGGCTAGCGGGACACGGCAGCCCTTCCAGCGCAACCGCACCACCCTGTTCCGCGAGTTCTATGCAGTAGGAGACAATCCTGGTATTGAGATAAACGATGAAGTCTTTGTAATCAGACGCTTCTCTGGTGGATGAAGATATCTCTTCAAGTTCGAGCAAAGCTGTCTTCCGGGCGCTGTCGAGGGCGAGGATGCTGTTGCGAGTGGAGCTTAACCGGTCCTGATCGATAGCGTAGAGCGGTGATGCTATGAGAATAAGAACGCAGGTGAAGAAGAGGATCTGGACAAGGGTTGTCCGAACCGGCGAAGAATGCTGGAGATAGATACTTTCGACTGGAGACATAGACACCTGCATATCTGGAGAAAACAATTCGGAGAATGTTGGAGGCTTGCCAGGCAAACAGAAGCAAGACCCTGAAATCATTCTTGTGTTGAACATTATACCACCTGCTATCAGCAAAATGAACAAACGCTCAAAAAATGCTACCAGAGTAATTGGCGGTATGCAGTATTTCTGTTAGTTGGGTTGCCAAGCGGCGATGATGGTTTCTACTTTTTTGCGGTCGCGAGTGCGGTAGGGCCCGACAATGGCACCGTGCAGGTTGGTGGTGGTGAGAAGCTCTCTGGCTGTCTGGCGCAGACCTGCGGCGGTGACCTTGTCGATCCCTGCGAGATCATCGGCGATGGTACGGTGGCTACCGGTGAGTTCTCCCCAGGCATAGCGCAGGGCCATCTCGTCGACCTGGTCGCGAGAATAGTCGAGGTCACAACGGTAGCAATTGAGAATGTGGTTCAGTTCGTCATCGGTAACTTCGATGGCGTGCAGTTCGTTGAAGATCTCAAGGATCGCCGTGGTGGCCTTGGCCAGGTTCTCGGTGGAAACCGCCAGGTCGATAGCCAGGGTTCCGGCATCGGCATAGAGACCGAGGGCCGCATCGACGGCGTAAGTTAATCCCAATTCCTCACGCAGACGCAGCATCAGGCGACTCATCCCCCCCCAGCCAAGCAGGCGGCGCAGCACGCGCAGGTTGACGGCATGTTCGCTGTCGCGTCCTGGCAGCAGGAAGGCCAGTTGCAGGCTGACCTGTGACCCGGCATCGCGTACCCATCGAAACGACCGTTCTGTCCCCGAAAAACCAGACCATGCTTTTGGGGCGGGCGCTTTGTCGCCCTGCCATTTCCCAAAGTACTCTTCCGCCGCAGCCACAACCTGCTGGTGATCGACCGGACCGGCCACAGCCAACACCGTATTGTGCGGCGTATAATAGGTGGAGTGGTGTTGTTGTAGTTGCCGCAGGGTAAGACGTTCGATTGCGGGACGATTGCCGACAGTTGGTTTCCCTAATGGGTGGTTCGGAAAGAGCAGGGTGGCGATGATATTATCGGAATTGATCTGGCGGCCGGATTCATTGAGGTCGCCCATTGCCTCTTCGAGAATGACCCGGCGTTCCATCTCCATATCCCTGAAGAGCGGCCGCTGCATCATCGAGCCGAAGAGGGCTATGCCTTCGGCGATATGATTCGGGTGGACGCGGGAGTGGAAACAGGTGTTTTCGCTGTCGGTGGCAGCATTGGCCGAACCGCCAACTGCCTCGAAGGCACGCTCCAGGGCTAGCCCAGAGGGGAAATCTGTCGTGCCTTTGAAGAGCATGTGCTCTAGAAAATGCGAGACTCCGGCCTTTCGGCTGGTTTCGTAACGACCACCGACGCCGATGTAGACCAGTACTTCAGCGCTGTGGTGGTGTGGCATCGGCACGCTGATGACGCGCAGGCCGTTGGCGAGGGTGTTGCAGAGGTATTCTTGCATGGAAAACCTTTGTGCAGGGTAGCGCGTGGCGGGTGGCGCGTGGCGCGAAAAAACAAAAACTATCTACCAAAATATTGCTGAGGTTTGTAGGCCATTAGCGAAACAAGGGCACGTCACGACAATTAAAAGGGTTTGACTTTCTCGCTACCCGCCACATCTTAGCTTAGGAGCCTGGCCGCTTCCTTGGCGTGATAAGTGATAATCAGGTCGGCGCCGGCGCGTTTCATGCCGACCAGGGTTTCCATCATCACCCGGTCGCCGTCGATCCAGCCTTTTTCTGCGGCGGCCTTGATCATCGAGTATTCTCCAGAAACGTTGTAGGCAACTAGCGGCAGATTGTAGCGCTCCTTGAGGTCACGCAGGATATCGAGATAGGCGAGTGCCGGTTTGACCATGAGGAAATCAGTGCATTCCTGGATGTCGAGCTCCGCCTCGCGGAAAGCCTCAATGCGATTAGCCGGATCCATCTGATAGCTACGGCGATCGCCGAACTGCGGAGTGGATTCGGCGGCATCGCGAAAGGGACCGTAGTAGGCGCTGGAGTACTTGACAGCGTAACTCATCACCGGGATGTGTGAGAAGCCATTAGCATCGAGAATCTCGCGGATCACGGCGACGCGACCGTCCATCATGTCGGAAGGTGCGACGATGTCGGCGCCGGCGCGAGCGTGGGAAAGAGCCTCCGCAGCGAGCAGCTTAAGAGTCTCGTCGTTATCGACGTCACCGTCCTTGATTACGCCACAGTGGCCGTGGTCGGTGTACTCGCACATGCAGACATCGGTAATTACCAGCAATTTCGGCACCTCGGACTTGATGGCTCGAATCGTCTCCTGGATGATGCCGGTGTCTGAATAGGCGTCCTGGCCGAGGGCGTCTTTTTCTTCGGGGATGCCGAAGAGGATAACCGCCGGGATGCCAAGCTCATAGACTTCCTTGGCTTCGGCAACGATATGTTCGATCGACTGCTGGTAGATGCCGGGCATGGAAACGATCTCTTTTTTGATGTCTTTGCCGAAGGCGGAGAACATCGGATAGATCAGGTCATCAGCGCGCAGAAAGGTCTCACGGACCATGCGGCGCATAGTGTCGTTGCGGCGCAGGCGGCGGGCACGGTATTCGGGGAAGAACATATTCAAACCTCCTTAAAAGCTTGGTACGAGGGACGCGGGGCGAGGGACGAGGAAATCTTTTAAAGATTCTATCGCGTCCCTCGTCCCTCGTTTCGCGTACCGGAAAAGTAATCTTTGATAGCTTCAACCATATCACCCAGTGTCGAGTCAGATGGCTCGATAACGACGTTGAAGCCGAGTTTCCTGGCCGTCTCGCTGGTTAAGGGACCGATCGAGGCGACCGGGACCTGTTTGGCCCGTGCTAGATGCTCGGCGTCGAGAAGATCAGCGAAATTCTGTACCGTTGATGACGCGGTAAAGGTCAGCAGGTCAAGTCCGTCGGCAAGAGCCTGCTGCAGTTTCCCGGCGGCGTCATCTGGCGGTGCGCTGGCATAGGCAACAGGATCGATTACCTTGCCACCGGCAGCGCTTAATTCGGTTGGAATCAGATTTCTGGCCAGAGCTGCTTTTGGATAGAGCAGTCGTTTGCCGGAAACTCGGTCTTTAAGCAGTGCGACCACTCCTTCGGCACGGTAATCCTCCGGCATCAGGTCTGCGCGAACACCGTGCAATTCGAGGGCTTCTGCACTCTTCGGGCCGACGACCACTGTTTGCAGACCGGCCAATGCGTGGGCGTCGTGTCCTTGTGCCGTTAGACGGTCAAAAAAGGCGGTAACAGCGTTGACCGAGGTCAGCAGCAGATAGTCGATCTGCTCGAGTTGCTTGATTGCCTTGTCAAGCTCGTCAAAAGACAGCGGGGGAACGATCTCGATCGTGGGTACTACGACCGGTTCAGCACCAAGTTCAGTCAGGGCATCAGTCAACTCTGATGCCTGCTCGGCGGTGCGGGTAACCAGTACCCGACGTCCGAAAAGAGGTTGGTTTTTTACTTTTCCCTTTTCACCTTTCACTCGCGACTCGCTTAAACTTCCTCTTTGCCAACGTTGAAAGTTTCGTGCTGATAAACCTCGTTGAGAATCTTGCCGGCACCCTGGATGAGCAGGTCGTCGCCAAGTGAGGTGCCTATCTTCTCTGCGTCATGAACAGAACCCTCAATGGTTTTTTTCAGGCAGTGGACGCCTTCACAGTCGGCGACGAAGCCGGTCAACGTCAAGGTTTCACCTTCGACAGTGCCATGACAGGCGATCGGTACCTGGCATCCGCCCTCAAGGCGCTTGAGGAAGGCCCGTTCGGCGCGTACTGCCCAGTCGGATTCCGGATGGTTGAAGAAGTCGATCAACTCGTTGGTCTCGTCATCGTCGATACGGCTTTCGATGCCGAGAGCGCCCTGGCCGATGGCCGGAATCGAAACATTGACCGACAGGTATTCACCGATCTGCTTGGTATAGCCGAGACGATGCATACCTGCAGCAGCGAGGATTATGGCATCGAGGTTTTCGTCGGTGAGTTTTTTGATGCGAGTCTGGACGTTGCCGCGGATGTCGACCATCTGCAAGTCGGGCCGGATGTGCAGCAGCTGTGCTTTGCGACGCAAAGCGCTGGTGCCGATGCGGGCGCCCTGGGGGAGATCCCTCCAGGATTTTACGCCTGGGCGAAGAATAACGATGTCCCGGCAATCTTCGCGCTCGGTGATGCACCGCAGGGCCAATCCCTCGGGGAAGATAGTCGGCACGTCTTTCATCGAATGAACGGCGATATCGATCTCGTCGCGCAGCATCGCTTCCTCGATCTCCTTGACAAAGAGGCCCTTGCCGCCAACCATTGCCAGTGGAACGTCAAGAATCTTGTCGCCCTGAGTTTTGATTTTGGTCAGGGTGACTTCCATCCCTGGATAACGTTTTTCCAGTTCTGATTTGACCCAGTCGGCTTGCCAGAGAGCCAGTGCGCTGGCGCGAGTACCGATACGAAGTAGCTGTTTAGACATCTATGTAACTCCTTATTCCTGGTCGGTGTCATCCAGGGGTTTGATTTCTTTGTCATCATCTGCAGGGGTGGGCAGATCGAAAAGGGTGCGCACGGCATCGACATAATCTTCGCCGCTGGTGTCGTTCTGGGCACGTTTGAGGACGGCCGTCGGTTGGTGCAGAATCTTGTTGACGATTGCGCCGGCCATCGCTTCGATGCTTTTGCGTTGCTTCGAGGAAAGGTCCTTGAGGTTGCCGAAGGTTTTTTCGAGTTCCTGCCGGCGGATCTCTTCTAGTTTATGTCGCAGAGCGATAACGGTTGGCTTAACTTCGAGGTTGCCCAGCCACTGGTGAAATTGGCCGATCTCCTGCTCGATGATCGCTTCCGCCTTGCTGGCCTCCTTCTTGCGCTCCTTGAGGTTGGCCTGGACCACACCCTGGAGGTCGTCGACGTCGTAGAGGTAGACGTTATCTATGTCGTTGACTTTCGGATCGATATCGCGCGGCACTGCAATATCGATCAAAAACATCGACCGGTTCTTGCGACGCTTGATGACTTCTTCCATCTGGCGCTTGCCAAGGATGAAGTTTGGTGCGCCGGTGGAGGTCATGATGATATCAACTTCGGCAAGATGTTCGATGAAACTGTCAAAATGAACCGCCTTGCCCTGGAATTCTGCCGCCATCTTTTCCGCACGTTCAAAGGTGCGATTGGTGACCAGGACCTTGGAGATGCCATTGGCGACGAAATGGCGGGCAGCCAGTTCACACATTTCACCCGCACCGATGATCATGACACCTTTGTTGTCGAGCCGATCAAAGATCTTTCGGGCCAGTTCCACCGCTGCAAAGGAGACTGAGACGGCGTTGCTGGCAATGCCGGTTTCGGTGCGAACTCGTTTGGCAACGGAGAAGGCTTTGTGCAGGAAACGGTTGAGGATCAGCCCGGCGGTTTTGAATTCAGCTGCATAGCCGTATGCAGTTTTGATCTGGCCGAGGATCTGTGGTTCGCCAAGAACCATTGAATCGAGACTCGAGGCAACCCGAAAGAGGTGGCGTATGGCGTCCTCGCCCTGGTAATCGTAGAGATTGTCGTTGATCTCTTCAGGTGCTATTTCGTGATATTCAGCCAGGAAGCGGCGTAAGGCCACCATGGCGGCTTCCGGTTCCTTGGTGGTGGCACAGAGTTCGACCCGGTTGCAGGTCGAGACAATCAGCCCCTCAGCAATGGTTGGTAACTCGAGCATCTGCCGTAGCGGTCGCTCCATGGCGGTTGGGGCGAAAGCGAGCTTTTCGCGAATTTCCACCGGTGCTGTATTGTGACTCAGCCCGACGATGACAATATGCATGGCGTACTCCTCTCCTCTCTCCGCTATTGCCCCGTAAAGTTACGGAAGCTGTGTTCCCCGGAGAGGAACAGGTTTACGCCAAAGAAGGTGAAGAGCAGAAAACCGAAACCGATGATAGCAAAGATCGCCGCGCGGCGGCCGCGCCAGCCGATCGTGAGTCGACCGTGCAGCAGGGCGGCATAGAGGAACCAGGTGATCAGTGCCCAGGTCTCCTTGGGGTCCCATCGCCAGTAGCCGCCCCAGGCCGAGTTGGCCCAGATGGCACCGGAAATGATACCCATGGTCATCAGCGGGAAACCGAAGGTCAGACACTTGTAATTCATGCTGTCAAGGGTGTCGAGTGACGGCAATCGATAGAAGAGGCCGGAAAATTTCTTACTCTTGAGCATGCGCTCCTGCAATAGGTACATGACTCCGGCCGCAGCGGCAATAGAGAAGACCGCATGGCCGAGGAAGGCCAGAGTAACATGCACCGGGAACCACCAGCTGTCGAGCATTGGGTTGAGCGCTGGGGCCTGCGTGGATGTCGAGGTGCCGATAATCATCAGGACCAGCGCCAAAGGCGTGATAAAGGCACCCAGCATGACGGTACGGTAGCGCAGGTAAAAGAGCAGGTAAGTGCCGACCAGCGCCCAGGCAAAAAACGATAAGGATTCATGAAGGCTGGTAACTGGAATGGTACCGGTGGCAAACCCGCGAACGACCAAGGTTATGCAATGTAGAATAAAGCCGCCAATTAGCAGGTAGACGGCGTTCTGACGGAAGTGGTCTCTGCGCGAAATCACACCGACCAGGTAGAGGATGGTGGTGGCGAAATAGACCAGCAGGGTGATTTTAAAGAGTAGAATGTTTGTCGTCATGATGAAACGTCTCGCAGTACCAGCCCTGAATCTTCCCGCGAGATTGTCTCGACGAGAATCCAGGTCAGCAAGTTGTTGATTTCAGTTGTACGTCCAGTAACGACAAGGTCAGCTACGAACTTCTCAAAAACCTTATAAAGATACGTTTTTTCACGCGTATATGTCAATTTTCTTGTGATGGTCGGATCGTTGCTCACGATTGTATCAGATGCCGAAAAGTTCGCCCTCAACCAAGGCGCAAAGCAGGTTGCCGATAAAGAGGGAGTTCTCCAGCAGGCGCGGCAGGGAGTCGCTGGGCAAAGACAGGGTGATGTCCGGCAGGATATCGGCCAGTTCAGCCTGTTCGCTGGCGATCAGAATAGTGCGACAGCCAAGTTGTTGGGCTGTACCGATGGCCTCGCGGTCTGCCGGGCTGAGTTTGGTGCCGGCGAGGGTCAGGACGATGTCCTGATCGGTGGCCAGAGAGCGTAGTTGACGACTGAAAAGCTGGCTGCCCTGTTCGTCACCCGCCAGGAAAGTGGCTAAGCCGGCGTCATTGGTCAGGGCGATCGCAGGCAGGGCAGGGCGCTCCAGAGTCTGTCGATAGAGAAAGGTTTGGCCTATGAGACTGGCAATCGTACCGAAAGGGCCGCTGCCAACCAGAAAGAGCCGCCCGCCCTGATGAAAAGTTGTCACCAGATGCTCTGCCAAGCTGTTTAACGCCGATTTCTTGGTAAGTAGAAAGGGGTCGAGCAAAGCGGTCTGCTGTGCAATCGCGGCACTGATTTTGTCCTGGGTCATACTTGCCTCGTCTGATGGTTTTGACTCATCTTAGGGGGCAGGGTGATAACTGTCAAGGGTTGGCGGTTTTGATTTATTTCCAGGATAATCCCTTGATTTTTTGCGCAAGTTGATTATTATGAAAATTGAATGTTTGCAGAGGGTCTAATCAATTAAGGAGAGTGTCTTATGTCTAGTGATAAAGTCGTCCAAGTAACGGATGATTCTTTTGAGAGTGAAGTTAGCCAGTCCTCGGTTCCTGTCCTCGTTGATTTCTGGGCAACCTGGTGTGCACCGTGCAAGGCGATCGGTCCACTTATTGACCAGTTGGCGGATGAGTTTGATGGTCAGGTTAAGATTTGTAAGCTGAATGTCGATGATAACCCTGCTACTCCGGGGAAGTTTGGTGTACGAGGTATCCCGACCCTGATCCTTTTCAAGGATGGTAAGGTGTTCGACCAAGTGGTCGGTGCGGTGCCGAAGAGTCAGCTGGAAGGTTTGTTGAAGAAAGCTCTGTAAGCCACAGCTTTCCACTTTAATTTAGAAACAGCAAGGCTCGGCAATTCTGTCGGGCCTTGCTGTTTCAGATCTTTCACGTACGTATAATCAGCTTCCTGGCATTATTTATTGCGGTATTTCATCTAGAATCTGTCTGACCTTCTCACGTTGTTTGCGATTCAGCGAGCTGTTTGTTAATTCCTCCAACAGCAGAACTTTCTCTTCTTTGATTTTATTTATTTCCCGAAGAGCTTTTTGTTTATCCAGCACGCGACTTTCATGGAAGCGTTTTTTTACAGCATTATTATAATCGCTAACCAGGGTGGATGCACGACTAGCCCATGAGTCGGGATCAGGCCTCTCGGAAGATTCTTTTGAAGGTTTTTTCTTGGCTGAGGATGCTTTGCTCGGTGAGGGGCTTTTGTTGTGTGTTGGCGGGCCTGAATAGGCCCCTTTGGAGGAATCTCCCTTGATCAGTTTGCAATCGTTGGACAGGTTCAAGGGTTTGTCGGTGAAGACTATTCCGTCCTCTGATGTTTGGCAACGGTACATCTCAGCGTCTGCCGTTGTTTGAAACATTAGTAATAAAATCACTGACATAAAGGTGTAGATTCTCATAACCCCTTCCCGGTCTCTTTACTGCAATGTATACAACAAACCCCGTTTGTACAGTCTGTCAGACAACATTTGTCTCTTCCGCCTTACGTAACCTGCGAAAAATCTCTCGAGCGGCTTTCTTATCGCTGTAGTCATGAACCGAGTTGGCCAGGCGGGTGAGTTTGCGGCTATCAAGGTGCGGATAAGCGGAACGAACTTCCGCCAATGCCGCTTCGAAGGTTTCTGCATCACAGAGTCGATCACGCAGATCTTCGAGATGATGAAAGGTCATGGCTTCCTGTCGCTCAATGACAGCTTGACCATCGAGAGCGGCTTCGATTGCTTCACGTTGTTCTTCATCGTGACGCAGAAAGCCCGCCAGGTGTTTGATCTGACGCTTGCGTGAGCTGTGACCGCGGGTGTTGCGGGCCAGCTCGATCTCTTTTGCAAGATCCGGATCTTGCGGAAGTTTGGCGAGTTCCGCATCTGAAAGATCTGTCAGGCGTTGAGCTAACTGTTCCACTGATTTGGCTTCGCGTTTTTTTGCGGTGCGGCCGCGGCCCGAGGAGCGGTATTCTTCTTCGTCATTATTCTGCATCAGAACTGCTTTCTGCTGTCGAGCATTAGGGTTACAGGGCCGTCATTGACCAGGGTTACCTGCATGTCGGCCCTGAATACCCCGGTAGCGATGGTGATCCCCTGGCTACGCAGGGCATCGACATATTCCTGGTAAAGTGCATCGGCGAGTTCCGGAGGCGCAGCGTCGGTGAACCCCGGACGCCGCCCCTTGCGGCAGTCGCCAAGCAGAGTGAATTGTGACACCACCAGGATGTTGCCGTCGATATCTTTGACCGATCGGTTCATCTTGCCGTTGTCATCTTCAAAAATACGCAGGCTGGCTGTTTTGTCTGCGAGGTAGACAACATCCTTTGAGGTGTCTCCTTTTGCTACACCGAGCAGGACCATCAGCCCTTGGTCGATGGCACCGACCGTCTCTTTTGCAACAACGACAGAGGCCTGGCTGACCCGTTGAATGACAGCTCTCAAGGTGTGGCCCCTTCTGCTAATTCTCTCAGCAGCGTCAGATTGACAAGGTCCATCTCACCTCGAGCACCTTTGGGGGTTTCCAGGACCATGGGGATTTCAAAGAAGCGTTGGTCCTGCATCAGGCAGCTAAAGCCGATGCGGCCAATGGTCCCCTGGCCGATGTGGGCATGACGGTCGGCCTTACTGCCGCACTGCTTGAGTGAGTCATTAAGATGGAAGGCTTTGATCTTCTCAAGGCCGACCAGTCGATCGAAGTCAGCCATGGTTTGTGCGTAGTCCTCCTTCGTGGAGAGGTTGTAACCGGCAGCATGGGCATGGCAGGTGTCGAAGCAGACCCCAAATCTTTGCTCATCAAAACCCTCCAGCAGCGCACCCAGATGGGCAAAGTCGCCGCCGAGATAGCTGCCTTGCCCGGCTGTGTTTTCCAGGAGCAAGCGTACTTCCTGCGGGGTCTCTGGAAGGATTTCCTGAAAGGCTTTGCGTATACGTTCCAGTCCAATTTCTACACCGCTCCCCACGTGTGCTCCGGGATGCATGACCAGGTCAGTAATGCCGAGCTGCGCACAGCGAAGCAGCTCGTCGCGCAGGGCGTTTTTTGATTTTCCCCAGACATCCTCTTTTGGCGAAGCCAGGTTGATCAGGTAGGCATCGTGAGCCATAACAGGACCGATCTTACTCTCCTGCCAGGCTTGATGGAAAGCTGAGGCTTCTGCATCTGAAATCGGTTTGGCTTGCCAGCGATTGGCGTTCTTGGTGAAAATCTGCAACGCTGTGCATCCACTCTCAACCCCGCGTGCAAAGGCTTTGTCGAGACCACCGGCAACGGAGACATGTGCTCCGAGCAGTCGTTTCATGAGGCTTTCTCCCAGAAACTCAGGCCGGTGTGAATTTGGCTGGCATTGTCGAGGTGGACATCAACGAAGTCAGGCGTGTGGCCGTCACCAACCAGAACAGTGCCCATGCCGAGCTTTTTTGCAGTGTGCAGGTTGTCGCGCGAATCTTCGATCATGATGCAGCGCTCGGGTGTTGAGCCCAGCTCGGCAAGGACTGCGTGGTAGGGTTCAGGGTAAGGTTTTGGTTGGTAGGCGGCGATGCGGATATCGTAGACCTTCTCGAACATATCCTGAATGCCGAGTGCCGACAGGACCCGATCGGCATGGCAGATCGAACCATTGGTGAAGACGGCTTTGCGTTGTGGCAGCCTGGCCAGGGTCTCGCGCAGAACCAGGTCAGGGGTGAGTCTGGAGGTTACGTCGATATCATGGACGTAAAGCAGATAGTCTTCCGGGTCGACTTCATGATGGCGGATCAGACCTTGTAGAGTGACGCCGTATAAGCTCCAGTACTTGCGCCGTAAAGCGTCAACTTCCGGCGCCGGGATACCGGCAATCTCGATCATGTAGCGATTAATGCGGACATCGATGAGGTTGAAAAGCTGCTTTTCCGCTGGATAGAGGGTGTTGTCGAGATCAAATATGAGAACGTCCATAATTACTTTTCTTATCTTGGAATATATTCGCCGGAGAAAACTTCCACAGCCGGACCGGTCATAAACACATCATTCTCGCCGTCCCATTCCATCTCCAGGTCACCGCCAGTCAGGTGGTTGAGCAGTGTGCCCTTGGTGCGACCGGTCAGTACGCCGGCAACCGTGACTGCGGAGGAGCCGGTGCCGCAGGCCAGGGTTTCACCGGCGCCGCGCTCCCAGGTGCGTTGTCGGACTTCGTTCGGCGAGATGATTTCGACAAACTCCACGTTGATGCGCCGGGGGAACAGTTCGTGGTTTTCGATCGCGTAACCGTAGCGTTTAACGGAGAAGTTAGCGACATCATCGACATAGATAACGCAGTGTGGGTTGCCCATGGAGACGCAGGTGATCTGGAAGGTGCGGTCG
>JAUWTX010000236.1 GCA_030614505.1 Desulfuromonadales bacterium | reverse complement strand
GAGCTCGTCGAGGAACTCCTCTTTCAGGATTTTTCCGGGATGTGCCGGAATGCGACTGCTCGATGGCCTGCGACTGCGGGTCCAGGATGTTGACTTTGAGTCTGGAGAACTTCTGATTCGTCATGGGAAAGGTGGCAGGGATCGTCGAACGATGCTGCCGAAATCCTTGGTACCGCAACTTCAAGACCATCTTGTGCATGTGCGTCAACAACATATCAACGATCTTGCCGGTGGTTATGGCAGTGTCTATCTCCCCTCGGCCTTGGAACGCAAATATCCAAACGCCAATCGCCAATGGCATTGGCAATTTGTCTTTCCTTCAGCGCGGCGATCTTATGTTGAAAGTTGTGACGAATGGCGCCGGCATCATTTGCATGAATCGGCTATTCAAAAAGCAGTCAAACTGGCTGTACGAAAGTCGGGAATAAATAAGAAAATCGGTCCACATACTTTCCGTCATTGCTTTGCTACACACCTGCTTGAAGATGGCTACGACATTCGCACAGTACAAGAGTTGCTGGGGCACAAGGATGTGCGAACCACGATGATCTACACGCATGTGCTGAATAAAGGTGGGAAGGGGGTGCGGAGTCCTTTGGATAATAAATAAAAGGAACTAGGGGCTGGGAACACGGGACGCGGGACGCGGAACGAGGTACGTGGCAAGTCAAAGGCGAAAGCCTAAAAACGAATGGGACGCTGATTTGCGCTGAAGAGGCATGATTGATCTAATCTTGATCAGCGTTAATCAGATTTTATCAGCGGCCAATTATAGCTTTTGGGCTTAGTTGCCCATCCTGCATATCCTGCCCATCCCTGTTAAATAAAAGTCCTTAGAGTCAAACCCGTATTCCCAGGGATATGCAGGATGGACAGGATAAAGCACCAATATGAAGCTCTTTAGACGTTGTGTTCAAAACAATACATGACTTGAAATCAATATGACAGTGAGGTATCGTTATGGAGGGGCCATTACGGGCGGCAGAGGCGAAACTGTTTCTCCGGCGTATTTTGAGAGAGGGTTGTGTAACCTATTCGCAGCCGCATGCACTGCAACGCCTTGAAGAACGCGGGCTTTCGATGGTTGACTGCGAGAATGTTTTGCGGGCTGGAGTGGTGAATGAAGCGGAGTTCGAGAATGGCGGGTGGCGTCATCAGGTTCGTACACAGAAGATAGTTGTTGTGGTTGAGTTCCTGTCAAAGAATGATGTGTTGATAGTAACCGCCTGGAGGATGTGATGATTTGTCCTG
Source organism: Desulfuromonadales bacterium (assembly GCA_030614505.1). Taxonomy (GTDB): domain Bacteria; phylum Desulfobacterota; class Desulfuromonadia; order Desulfuromonadales; family BM103; genus M0040. Next base: position 2,701 of record JAUWTX010000236.1, on the reverse strand, counting down.
ATTGTCGGCAAGGGGTGATGACTGAAAACCGTGAAGCGATCCGATATAGTGAATCGGGTCTGCCGAACCTGGTGCTGAAGGATGTCTCCGTCAGAAAATGTCCGGAGTGTGGCCATCGTCTAGTCTCAATACCTGATCTTGCCGGTCTGCACAGGTGTATTGCTGTGAACCTGGTGAACAAACCGGAGCGGTTGATGCGACCAGAGATCACTTTCCTGCGCAAATCGCTCGGCTGGTCGAAAGCTGATTGTGCACGCAAACTCCATGTGCGTCCAGAGCAGGTATCGCGCTGGGAAAGCAACGTCTCACCGGTGCCGATGCAAGTGCAGAACGAACTGCTTCTGAGGGCCCTGGTTGCCTTGGGGCAACAGGTTGAGAACTATCAGGATCACCTTGAAGAGATCGCAACAGTTGAGCCAGCACAGTCGCGGATAGTTGCGATGCGACATGTCAGGAAGGGTTGGGAAACTTTGTTGAAAGAGGTCGCGTAGACGCAATGGCTGGGAACCAAAAAGGACACTGATTTACTCTGAAGAGGCTTGGTTGGTTTACTCTTGATCAGCGTTCATCAGATTTTATCAGCGGCCAATTATAGCTTTTGGGGTTCGAGAACGCAGTGGAAGTTCCCCTTCAGCATGGTTTTGAGACAACCGTTGCAGGAGGTGCAGGTCGATTTGTCACTGGCTCCACTCTGCAGCTTGTTCGGCAGGTCCGGCTCACGGATCAGCGGTCGACACATGGAGATATAGTCGGCTTGTCCGGTTCGTAGCAGGCCGGTTGCGACATGCCGGCTGCGAATGCCGCCGACAGCAATGACCGGACACTCGACTTGCTGCTTGATGGTGCGTGAAAGAATGACGTTGTAAGCTATCTCACTGCCCGATTCATGGTTTGGGCGGATTGGCCCCATGTCACCGGAGGCTGGCGTTCCACCACTGACTTCGATGGCGGCGATGCCGGCGGCATCGAGCATTTTCGCGACCTCGACAGCTTCTTCGATATCCAGGCCACCGGCCAGGTTGTCACTGCCGTTCAATTTTACCAGCAGGGGGAACTCCTTGCCAATAGCCTGCTGTACCGCACTCACAATGGCAAGCAGGAGACGGCTGCGACCGGCAAGATCACCGCCATAATTATCTTGGCGCTGGTTGGTCAAAGGGGAAAGGAATTGATTAACCAGATAACCGTGTGCGGCGTGCAATTGGACGGCATCGCAACCGGCTTGTTTGGCACGGGTCGCAGCAGAGGCAAAGGCGGCAATGACCCTCTCGATATCACCTGTTGCCATCTCCTGTGGTGTTTCGGAATACTGTTCAAGCTTGATTGCCGAAGGGGCCAGCGGTTGCCGGCCACAAACTTTGCTTCGGCCCTGACCGCCCGTATGGCCTAATTGCAGACAGAACTTGCCACCTTCCTGATGGACTGCGGATGCTAACTTTTTCAGACCGGCAAGCTGTTCATCACAATTGGCTCCCAGGCCAGTTGAGATCAGTTTTCCCTCTTCCAGAACGTGGGCATTTCCGCTGATCAGCAAGCCGCAACCACCAGCGGCCAATTGCCGGTAGAGATCGATCAGAACCGGTGTGGCCTGGCCATCCACGCCACACAGACCTTCCAGGGTTGCGGAGCGAATCAATCGGTTACGTAGCTCCATCCCCTGCAGCAGATGTGGGGTAAATAGATTGGTTTCCGTCATTGTCATGTTCCTTATTCTCGGCGGATGTCGGACTTTTTGAAGGTGCGCGCCACAAAAGCACTCACTGCAGCATGGGTATCATCAGACTCCCATAGTGCAAAAAGTTCAGCCTCCTGCCCTTTGGTTCTCGAATCAATCGCCTCACGCACAGGCTGGCGGATCTGTTGTTTGGAAAATGAGAAAACTTCTGGACGGACGGAGGCAAGCGCTTCAGCCGCAGAGATTGCTTCTGTCAGCAGTTGGTCTTTATCGACAATCTCATCTATTAAACCTTTTTTCAGAGCCTCCTGCGCAGTGTAAGTCGTTGCTCCGAGGATGACCTCTTCGAAGAAGGCTGAACTCGTTTTTGCGCGCATGATTTCCAGGGCAACGGCTGGAAATGGCACTCCTACACGTAATTCGACAACACCAATCTGTGCTTTACTGTCAACCATCAAACGTCGATCCGCGGTACAGGCCAGCAGACAACCACCGGCGATAGCGTGCCCATTGACTGCCGCTACGATGGGTTTATTGCAGAAGAAAAAGGCTTCCAGTACATCATCAAGCGCGGGGAGAAACTGACGAACATAATCCGCACCACCCTCTAAGAGTTGCGGTAGATCAACACCGGCACAAAAAATCTTGCCTTGCCCGGTTAACACGATTGCGCGCGAAGAAGATTTCTCCAGAGCCCGAATTGTTTTGGCCAATTCGACACAGAAGTTCAGATCCATTGCGTTGGCTGGCCCGTACTGTATTCGCAATATCTCAATGTCATTTTTGCGTTCTACATCAAACATGAGAATCTCCAGCTTCAAGATACCAGTTATCAGTCATCAGTGACTAGTTGCTAGTTACCAGTTTCCCGCCACCCGCCACCCGCCACGAGTTACATGTTCCTCCGGTACTGCCCACCAACCTCATACAAAGCAGCACTGATCTGTCCCAGAGAGGCGACATTGACCGCTTCCATCAGCTCGGCGAAGATGTTGCCACCGCTCTCGGCGACCTGCTGCAATCGTT
>JAUWTX010000153.1 GCA_030614505.1 Desulfuromonadales bacterium | reverse complement strand
GCTGGTAGAGCAACCGACGGTTGAAGCCACCATCAGTATCCTGCGTGGGCTCAAAGAGCGTTTCGAAGTTCATCATGGCGTGCGTATCCAGGATAACTCGCTGGTAGCTGCCGCCACTTTGAGCCATCGTTATATCTCCGATCGTTTTCTGCCGGACAAGGCGATTGACCTGATCGATGAGGCCTGTGCCATGATCCGGACCGAAATTGATTCATTGCCGGCCGATCTTGATGAAGTGACGCGGCGGGTGATGCAATTGGAGATCGAAGAGGCGGCCCTGAAAAAGGAGAAAGACAAGCCGAGCAAGGTGCGACTTGAGCAGTTGCGTAAAGAATTGGCTGATCTACGCAATCAGGCGTCCACATACAAGGCTCAGTGGGAGACCGAAAAGGAGGAGATTAAAAAAGTTCAGACTTTAAGAGAAGAGATCGAAAAAGCTCGTCAGCAGATTGAGATAGCCGAACGGGAATATGATTTGAATCGAGCTGCTGAACTCAAGCATGGGCGTTTGCCAGAACTACAGCAGCAACTGCACGAAGCTGAAAGGAAACATGACGATACAGGTGAAGGCACACGTCTCCTGCGTGAAGAGGTGACCGAAGATGAGATAGCAGGGATTGTCGCTCTCTGGACAGGGATTCCTGTTACTCGCCTGGTTGAAGGTGAGAAGGAAAAATTGCTCAAACTCGATCAGCTTCTGCATCAACGTGTGATCGGTCAGGATGAGGCTGTGCAGCTGGTTGCCGATGCTGTCATACGCGCACGGGCAGGGATCAAGGATCCGCGCCGGCCGATCGGTTCGTTCATCTTCCTGGGGCCGACCGGGGTCGGAAAAACCGAACTGGCACGGACCCTTGCTGAAGCCTTGTTCGACAGTGAGGAGACCATGGTGCGGGTTGATATGTCGGAATAGATGGAGAAGCATGCGGTCAGCCGCCTGATCGGTGCGCCACCCGGCTATATCGGTTACGAGGAGGGTGGTCAACTCTCTGAGGCTGTCCGGCGCCATCCGTACAGCGTGGTCCTGTTCGATGAGATTGAAAAGGCACATCCGGATGTCTTCAATGTGCTGCTGCAGGTTCTCGATGACGGACGTATCACCGATAGTCATGGTCGAACTGTCGATTTTAAAAATACCGTGGTTATCATGACCTCCAATATCGGGTCCATGCACCTTCTGGAGGGGGTGACAGCAGATGGCATGATCAAAGATGGTGCCCGCGAGATGGTGATGCGTGATCTGCGCAGTGGCTTCCGGCCGGAATTCCTTAATCGGGTTGACGATATTATTCTGTTTAAACCCTTAACCCTGGCCGAAACAGAGCAGATTGTCGATCTGGAGATTGAAGGACTGCGTCAACGTCTGGCAGGTCGTGGTGTTACTCTTGTGTTGACTCCCGCTGCACGCAGTTTCGTTGCAAAAGCTGCCTACGATCCTGTTTATGGTGCCAGACCGCTCAAGCGTTATCTGCAACATCATCTGGAGACCAGGATCGGGCGTGCCATGATTGCTTCGGAGATTCACGAAGGCAGTCAGATCAGAATTGATGAAGATAATGGGGCCTTAGCCGTCAGTTTTGAAACGCCTTCACCAGCAGGGCTTACCAGCTAATCAGGGAGGCTGTTCTCTGTTCGTCAACAGTGTTGCAATTTACTGAAATACTTGGATTCTCAAAAGAAAGTTGTTACTATGCACTCGTTCGAGTTGAGAGGGGTAAAACTTCAGCAGCTGAGGTTGTATGGCTAAGCGCAAACGTTTCGGTGAAATCCTGATCGAAGCCAGGGTTGTCGATGAGAACCAACTGCAGCGAGCCCTGGAGAAACAAAAGGGAACAGGGCGGCGTCTTGGCCAGGTTTTTGAGGAAATGGGCGTGGTTACAGAGCGCGATATTGCTGCGGCTCTGGCTCGCCAGTTTGGTTTCAAGACGGTTGCCAATATTGCCCGGGCAACTTTCAGCGAGGAGTTGCTAGCTCTCTGTGACAGCGATACGGCAATGAACAAGATGCTGTTCCCGCTGAAAAAAGAGGGGTCGACTCTCTTCCTGGCTATGGTCAACCCGCTCGACATAGATACAATCGATAATCTTGCCTTCAAAGAAGGATTGCGGATTGTCCCTTGTGTAACCACCCCCTCAGAAATCCAGTCTGCGGTCAATCGCCACTACTTGAAAATTGTTGAACAGACTCATGAGCCGGATACCTGGTGGACAGTGCTGGTCGTTGATGGTCAGGATCTGGTTCGTTCTGCGATATTAGCCGCGTTGAAAAGAGAAGGATACAATCTGCTTGAAGCATCCAACGGCGCAGATGGCCTCAAGGTTGCCCTGCAGAAAAAACCACACCTGATAATTTCCGACACTGTCATGCCGCGCATGGACGGCTACGAAATGTTCCGCGCAATTCAGGCGAACCTGGACATCAAGCATATTCCCGTGATTGCCCTCTCGTCAAAAGCCTCTGCAGATGAAGAAGCAAAGTTGCTCGAAATGGGCTATTTCGATTTTATTGCCAAGCCGATTAACCCGGTCCGCTTGGTGGCAAGAACCAAACACGCTTTGCGCATCATTTACGGCAACAGCCCACCACCTCGCTGATTCCAGTTTATCCACAGTCTCCTTGCTGCTCAGATACTCCGCCAGGTTGCCAGAAACTCTTCCAGCAAGCAGAAAATGCTTGCTTTTTTTGTTTAGCACCTTATAATTGACGAAAATAGTCATAATTAGACGAAAGGACTTCATCATGCGTATTGATATTCTCTGTAAACCGGATGCCGAGCAGCGCGGTGACCGAGTTCTGGCCAATGTTCGTCAGGCACTGAGCGAGATGGGTGTGCGTGCTGAGGTTCATCTCTTTTGTGATCGTCGCAAGATGGTCGATAATCGTGTCTATGTTGCTCCAGCCCTGCTGATTGATGACGTCGTTCGCATTGCCGGACGGATTCCTGATGTACGTGAAATAAAGTCGTTTATCGTGGAGCGGCCCCGCTATGTTGAGCGGATGCGGGACGTTGCCTGAGACTGGAACTCTTGCCTGAGACCGTAACTCTTGTCCGAGTCAGGAGCCTTCGATGAGTGGCTGCAAAAGCCCCTCAGAGACAGCAAATTCAACCAACTCTTCGCCGGTTTCCTGTGGCAGGCTGCCGGCGAAGATCTCTTTTGGGCTGACACAGCCGTTACTTAGCTTCAGTAAACGCAGCATCTCCTCGCTTAAAGATTCACAAAACACTTCATTATCACGCCGCATAAAAAGTGCGACTGAGCCAACCGGACGGAAGAGGCTGGCAAGTTCTTCCAGTTGCAACTCTTCCATTTCCAGAAGATCAAGAATTTCGTAGGTAAAAGGCACCATTCGGCATTTACTTGAGCTCTGCCAAGGTGTCTCCCATAGGTTCTTCTGTAGCAACCTCTCGTCTGGTGGCGGCAGGAGTTCTTCTCCGAGCAGAGTTTCTGCATAGTGGTAGTGGTAGCAGAGCATGTCGAGGAATACGCTGACCAGGTGTCCCTGGCCGGTTTTCTGCAATTGGTTGCAAAGATAACCTTGCAGCATGCGATAGACATCATCCGCGGCCCAGTTGCTGGTGATCACAAGTCTGTCGTAATCGATATCCTGTTGTTGCAGGGCCCATTTGAAAAAGTCAGCAAAAAGTACACTTGGCCGGGTCTGCAACGAATGCAGAACGGCCGGGAAAAAAGCTACAGCGCGACCGGTGTTGTAAAAGAGGTCGACCGCTGCGGCCAGCCGGCGACTGAGTTCCATCTCTTCAATTGTCCAGCTTGCTGAAGAGATCAACTCATAGGGAGGTTCCGGTTGCGCGTTGATTCTGTAACGTTCACGTTGCTGGTCCAGTTTGGTGCCTGGGAGCACTGCCAAGGGAAAGATGTGTACGTGGTTTGGTGAGAAACTTAACACAGCATCAAGACTGTCTCTAAAACCGGCATAGTTGTCCTCCGGCAGGCCATAAATCAGATCGAGCCCGTAAACGATCCCCTCAGCTTCAAGAATGTGGATTTTCTCCGCTAGAATTTCCAGATCCAGCGGACGATGAATGGTTTTGAGGACCTGTTCGTGAATAGACTGCAGACCCAGTTGTACAGAACAGTTCAGTTCTCCCAACAGGCTGGCGGTATGACGATCGATGAAGTCCGCCTTGGCTTCCAGGTGATAGTGAAGATGAGGTGCTTTAGCGAGAAGCAGTTCCAGAAGGGCAATACCACGTTCCGGGGGATAATTGAAAGTCGAGTCAAGAATCCATACCTGGCTGGCCCCAGTTCTGGTAAACAGTTCAAGTTCTTCTTCAAGGCGTTGTTGCTCAATACATCGAACACCTGCGTGGCCACGAGCTTCGAAGCAGTAATCGCAGGAAAAAGCACAGCCACGGGCAACTTCCCAAAGAACACCTCCTGATGGTTCTGGTTTAAGTATGCCGGTGAGCCATGGTGAAGGAGCGCTACTGAGGTCATGTGGACAATGTTCCTCACCCGACAAAGGCCCACTTTCAAGCATGAGGGTGACTCCCGGCAATGACTGTTCTGGTAAACCGTCTTCCAGTGCAGCAACCAGCCCGGCAAAAGCAGTCTCACCCTCACCGTGAATCAGTGCTGTCCAGGGGGCTGATGATGACAGTCCTGACGGATCGCCGGTTGCTTCCGGGCCACCGGCAATCAGATAAAGCCGGGGATTTAACTGGTGCAACTGTCTGGCAAGGGGGATGATACGTTGGCGGTTCCAGACGTAAACCGGGAAGGCAGCAATATCCGGATTGGAAGACATGATTGTGGAGAGGATTTCCTGATCCGTTTGCTCAGGGAAACAGTCGATCAGGATACTGGATTTACGCAAACCAAGAGGCAGGGCCGCAGCCAAGCATCCGGCGGCCAGAGAAACAGCCTGTATAGAGCGACGAACATGGAGAGTACAGAACACGATTTTCATAAGCACGCCGTGGTGGATTAACTTTACCGGTTCGTTTCACTTTCGTCAACTGACCGGCAAGACAAACCAGAAATGAATCAAGATGTCTTAAGCTATAAGGCTCCGATTACTCCGGTGGTGCTTTATCGAGATTCTTTGCTGTCGTCTGAATGCCATGTTTGGCAAATACCCTGGCCAACTCCTGGTAATTTCCCTTCATATCCAAGAGGGTTGACTGGTAGCCGTGATGCATGACCTGATTGCGCGCGGTGATCGACATGGCCCCTTGGAAAAAGAGCAGAGCCTCGTCGGCACCCGGTTCAAAGAGCAGGATGTCAACTTCAGGGTTCGCGTGTTGATAATAATCGAGAGCCAATATCAGTTTTTCACGGCACTCGATCCGCTTTGCCTGCTCCCAGGTAAAGAGGATGCCAAGTTCGTCGATCTGTGAACACTTTCCATAGGAGAGCGAGGGCAGGCAGGTGACGTCCTGGTCGTTATGGAAGGGAACCCGGGGATTTATCAGTACGATCAGCTTGGCACCATTTTCAATGGCGATATCGATATGCAAGACTCGACCAACTGAGCCATCGAGGTAAGCGTGCTGGCCGATGCGGTAGGGCTGGAAGAAGAAGGGGATGGCACTGGAGGCCGTAATGGCTTGGCAAATGTGCAGATCCTGGTGTTCTGCTGAGCCGAAGACGACCCTTTCGCCGGAATCAAGATCGTATGCCGGAATAAATAGTTCACGGTTAAGGAGGCGGAAATCGTCGCAGAGGCCTTCGTT
>JAUWTX010000139.1 GCA_030614505.1 Desulfuromonadales bacterium | reverse complement strand
CCGGCATCCACCACCACGGGAACAATGGCCTGTTCGATGATGATGGCGATATTGTCGCGGGTGCGCACGCCCTTGTTGGTGCCTATCGGTGCTCCGAGCGGCATGACTGTCGCCGTGCCGGCTTCTTGTAGATGCTTGGCTAGCACCGGGTCGGCATTGATGTACGGCAGGACAATAAAGCCTTCTTTAACCAGAACTTCCGCTGCTTTCAGCGTCTCGATTGGATCTGGCAGCAGGTAGTAAGGATCCGGTGTGACTTCGAGCTTGACCCAGGGTTCACAGCCGGCAGCACGGGCGAGACGGGCGAGACGAATCGCCTCCTCGGCATCACGGGCACCGCTGGTGTTGGGCAACAGAAGATAGCGTTTTGGGTCGATATGATTGAGCATGCTGTCCTGTGGGTTATCGATATCCACCCGCCGCAAGGCTACGGTAACGATTTCGCTACCGGAACCTTCCATGGCAGCAACCATCGCTTCATTGGACGCAAACTTACCGGTTCCGACCATCAGGCGGGATGAAAAGGAACGTCCGGCTATAATCAATTTATCCATCATAAAAACCTTTGGGAAAAGGAACGCGGGACGCGGGATGAGGAACGCGAAAAGTTTTTGACTTTCCTCGTCCCTCGTCCCGCGTTCCTCGTCCCGTGTCTCTAACCGCCCCCAACGAAGTGAATCACTTCCAGGGTATCACCATGGCTTAATATAGTATCTGTCAGCCTCTGGCGCGAGATGATGTTTCGATTGTGTTCGACCACAATCTGCAGACAATCGAGCTGTAACTGATCGAGAAATTCCTGAATATTGATACTTTGTTGCAGTTCGCGTGGTTTGCCGTTGAAGATAATTTCCATCACTATTCTTTTTCCGAGACCGGGTTTTCCCCCAGCAGCAACCGAAGTATTGCGTTGGCCTGGTGATGAGCGGCGACACCGACGCGGGGTGCCATCAGACCAGTGCCCGGGGCCGCAGCCGTACTGCCGTCACCACAGATGTAGAGATTGCTGGCGACTTGTTGTGACTGCACGGTGTTGGCCGGGCCGTAGCCCGCCATGCCGGATCCGGTCACGATTGGTCGGTCGGGGAACCTGGCGGCAAAGGTCTCGATCAGCATGACCTTCTGTTCTGCCAGGTCAAAGGCTTCCGCCAGAATCAGGGCGTGTCCGAACACCTCATCAATGTTGGCTGGTGTCAAACGCAGATGGCAGGCGGTGACTCGCACATGCGGGTTGATCCGTGCCAGGGTGTCACGCAGGGCATAGACTTTCGGCAGGCCAATCTGATCGATAAAGTATTGTTGCCTATTCAGGTTGGATGGCTCGACAACATCGAAGTCGGCAATGATCAGATGGCCGATACCGGTACGGGCCAGTGCGATAGCGATGGCTGAACCGAGTCCACCGACACCGGCAATACCGATAGTTGACTGTTTGACGACCTCATGAACACCCGGTGTGTGTCGGGCGGTCAACAGGGCGTCGAGTTCGTCGGCACCAGGGATTTCACCCCGCCGGATCAGGACCACCTGATCGCCGTTGTTCAGAAGTGTCTCTGCCTGGGCGGGGAAACCGTTGACTATCAACAGATCGGCGTCCGCCTTGATGCGATCTCTGACTGAGCCAACAGATTCATTGGTATCGACGGTGTAGTTCTGTTCGTTGACTTTGACTTGCATAACCACTTTTGCTCTGCTTAAAAAGCTAAGAGCCGCACATGGCGGCTCTTTTCGGGCAGCAGTCTGTCAGGCTCCCGAAAATTGTGCCGCTTCCCTACGCCGGCATAATCCGGATCAGGTTCAAGGGGTCGTCTGTCGCACAGACTCTCAGTAGTGTCTACTCCCCCAGGGCGTTTAGTTTAATTGAATCTGAAGATTAGCAGGCTCCTTCACACTCAGTCAACATCAAACCAGTCTTTTCACCCTCGTCATTTCACTCTCTTTTCACTGTTGTCATGAGGACATGCATCGACTAGGATGAAGTTTCTGTTTTTCGCTTCAGCCCTGATGGTCCGACAGGCTGCCAGGAAACTAAATTGTAACAAGTTTGTATTGATGTGAAAGGATATGGCGGATGAGCGTTTCCAACCGCTTTCGTGATATTGCAAAAGATGTTACCGCTTTTCGGGTAAAGTTGAAAAGTTGTGATGACAGCGCTGACCAGGGTGCGCGGGTTGTTAAAAAAGCCAGCAAGGGTCTGGAAGAATGGGTGGAATCGGTAGGAGAGATCCCCCGCATGAATCTCGAATTCAAGCTGACCCCGATCCTGCTTAAAGCTCACAATAACCTTGACCGGGCTCGTCTTATCTTTGAAGAGAATGAACTTGATGAGCAGGCTGATACGGCTTGGGACCTGCAGCAGAAAATTTATCGGTTGCTGAATGATCTTTGAGCAGGGGCAAGGTACGAGGGACGCGGTACGAGGAACGCGAAAAGACCATTAAACATGGACGTGCTGTCTGTTTGATGTCTTCTCTCACCTCTCAGCTACATCTTACCAATAGCTTCTTGCCATTGATTCAACAAAGATTCCCGCCAGGCGCTTTCCGCCTGCGGTTCAAAACAACGTTCCTCCTGCCAACTTGCGGCAAGTTCCTGCGTATCATTCCAGAAACCTATGGACAACCCTGCGAGCATGGCCGCACCTAGAGCTGTAGTCTCCACGGTTTCAGGTCGTGATACAGGTTGATTGAGCAGGTCGGCCTGCATCTGCATCAGAAGGTTGTTGTTGGCCGCTCCGCCATCCACCTTGAGAATAGAGCTTGCTTCGCCGCAGTCGTCGGCCATCGCTGCTACCAGACCGTGAACCTGTAAGGCAATGCCCTCCAGGGTGGCACGGGCCAGGTGAGCTGCGGTTGTGCCGCGGGTCAGTCCGGTGATCTGGCCGCGCGCGTCGCTCTTCCAGTGCGGTGCCCCCAGTCCAGTCAGGGCCGGGATGAAAATCACTCCGCCGTTGTCCTCTACCTGTTGTGCCAGGGCTTCGATCTCCTCTGAAGAGCGGATCAGACCAAGCCCATCGCGCAGCCATTGCACCGCTGCTCCTGCAATAAAGGCACTGCCTTCCAGGGCGTAGCTGGTTTTGCCATTCAGTTGCCAGGCTACTGTAGTCAGTAGCCCGTGCTTGCTGGGCAGAGGTTGGTCGCCGATATTTTCCAGAATAAAGGCACCGGTACCATAGGTGCATTTCGATTGGCCGGATTCAAAGCAGGCCTGACCGAAGAGGGCTGCCTGCTGATCGCCTGCCATGCCGGCAATCGGGATGCCGTCGGGCAGGAAATCGAGACCTCTGGTATGACCGTAAACCTGTGCTGAGGGTACGAGTTCAGGAAGGACGCAACGAGGTACCGCGAGCGGTTCGAGAAGGTCATCGACCCAGTCGAGACTTTTCAGGTCCATCATCAGAGTGCGAGAGGCGTTGGAGACATCTGTCACATGGGTTTTGCCACCGGTTAACCGCCAGACCAGAAAGGTATCGATGGTGCCGAAGATCAGGTGGCCGTCTTCAGCCCGATGTTTTAATTCTGCAGACTCCTGAAAGAGCCAGGTCAGCTTGGTGCCTGAAAAGTAGGGATCGAGCACCAGGCCGGTTCGGCGGCGATAGATTTCTTCCAGCCCCTGATCTTTTAGCTTTTGACAAATGGGAGCAGAGCGACGACATTGCCAGACGATGGCATTGGCTACTGGTCGGCCGTCGGTGCGCTCCCATAGCAGAGTGGTTTCGCGCTGGTTAGTGATGCCGACCGCCATGATCTGTTTGTTTGCCGTGCCGGTAGCCTCAAGCAGTTCGAGGATCGCCTGGCGTACGGAGACCCAGATCTCTTCCGGGTTATGTTCCACCCAGCCGGGGTTCGGGAAGTGTTGGGGGAAGTCAACGGTGTGGCGTCCATGAACACGTAAATCGTGACCGACCAGAAGCGCTGTTGTGCCGGTGGTTCCCTGATCGATGGCGAGAATGTAGTCGGTCATGGCGTCTCCTTGATCAGTTGTCGAGGGTAGCTGTGATTAAACCAGTATAGGGAACCCTCAGATGTAGTCAAGGTGGCATGATTGTTGCTGTTTTCTGTAAGGTTGTCCGACAGCCCGATAGGCTGCTAACCACTTTGAAGGAATAAAAAGCATGCATAGAAAGTTGATGAATCTTTTTTACGAAGTCCGTGACCCCCTTTTGAGCTGGGACGATATCGGCGGTTATGCCGATGTTAAGGAAACTCTGCGTGAGATGGTTTGCCTGCCGCTGAAAAAGCCGGAAATGATTCGTAAACACAACCTCGGCATTCCTGCCGGAGTGATGCTCTGGGGTCCGCTTGGGACCGGTATTACCATGTTGGCTGAGGCTTGTGCTATGGATGCCGGCGTCAGCTTCGTTTATGTCTCCGGCCAGGAGATGCTTGGCAAACATGATGAACTGAAAGAAGCCTTCGACACCGCTATCCACGAGGCTCCCTGTGTGCTCTTTATCTCAGATTGTGAGTGGCTGGCGCCCCGGGCCGGTTGCGACTACGAATGGAGCCCCGGCAACCTGCGTGCTATTCCGCCAACTTTTGCCGACAAGAAACTGACGCAACTCTTTATCGAACAGGTCGATCGCATTAACCAGGTTGAAGGCGTCATGCTGCTTGGTTCCTGTTATCGGATCGATACGGTTGACCAGGCTGTGATCAAGGAAAAGAAGCGTTTTAATCGCAAGGTCTTTGTTCATCCACCGACCGTGGAGGACCGGCGTGGCATGCTCGACATTTACATGGACAAGATGCCTAATCTGACAGAAGGTATTGATCGGGATGAACTGGCGCGATTGAGTGAAGGTTATGTCGGTTGGGATATCGAAAGCCTCTGTAAACGAGCGACAGTTAATGCCATCAAGGTTGATTCCGAAGTGGTGACCTCCGAGCATTTCATGAAGGCGCTAAAGGAAGTGCGGCAGTTCCTGACTCCGGATATGGTGACTAAATACCACGTCATACGCGATACGGATTGTCCGCATCATTATGAATTTTGAATCGACTTATTAACTAACGTCTGTCATCCCCGAATGCTTCTATCGGGGATCCATGGTTTGAAAGTCTGGATTCCCGATTACACCCTCGGGAATGACAGTATTTTATGGTGCTGAATAGTTGCTTTAGCTTTTGGATAATCACCATGCCTGATTCCATACTTATACAGATGTTAACAGTGATCTGGGAGGAAATCGCCAAGATGTGGTGGTTTTTCCTCCTGGCGATTGTGCTGGTCGGTGTCATCAAAGGCTATAAACTCGATCTGCGCATCCGGGACGCCATCAACCGGGCCGGTTCCTGGGGGATCGTGGTTGCTGTCGGGGTTGGTATGGTCTCTCCGCTCTGTGCCTGCGGCATACTGCCGGTGGTTATTACCTTGGCGATGATACAAACACCGCTGGCACCATTGATGGCACTGCTGGTAACGTCTCCAGTCATGGGTCCCGATGCCCTGATTCTGACCTGGAGTGGGCTCGGTATGGAGTGGGCGGTGCTCAAGGTTATCGGTGCAGCGATTCTTGGCCTGAGTGCCGGGCTGGTCACCCAGGCACTGATTAATCAAGGTTATCTGGCAGGGAATCTGGTACGTCTCAAAGCCAAGTACAACCCTGACGGGACTATGGCTCCGGCGAAGGAAATCGGTGCTGAAGCTGGTATTCACGTTAAAACGATGACCATCGTACCGCGGGCCAGCAGGTTACGTTTTATCTTTGACCGCACTTTGGATGCCGGCCTGTTCGTCGGGAAATTCCTCTTGCTGGCAATTGTGCTGGAAGCCATCATCGTGACCCTGGTGCCAATATCATGGATCACGGCGCTGGTCGGCCAGAAGAGCTTCCTGTCACTTTTTCTGGCAGCTCTGATCGGTTTGCCGCTGCCAACAAACCAGATCCCGATTATCCCTATTATGGCTGGATTGCTGCAGCGGGGAATCGATCCAGGCGCGGCTCTGACGTTATTCATGGCCGGACCGGTGACAAGTTTGCCGGCAATCTTTGCTCTGGCAGGTATGTTCAAGAAGCGTGTTCTGGTGGTTTTTCTCTCCGTCAGCCTGAGTGTATCTATCCTGCTTGGTTGGTTATATCAACTG
>JAUWTX010000269.1 GCA_030614505.1 Desulfuromonadales bacterium | reverse complement strand
CTTTTTGGCTTCATCGCCTATCTGCCCTGGCTCTTCTACCAGATCGTTATCGCCAATCTGCAGATAGCTTACGTGGTCCTGCATCCCCGCATGTTCGAAATGATCGATCCGCACGTCATACGTTTCAAGACCAAACTCAAGCGGCCGATATCCAAGGTCACTTTTGCCCAGTCGATCACCCTGACTCCGGGAACGATTACGGTCAGCATCCATGATGACGAGTTTTCCGTTTACGCCCTGACCCGCAGCGCCAGTGATGCCCTGCCCGGTGAGATGGAGGCCCGTGTGGCCCGTGCGTTGGAGTCTGACCTATGATGCACTCCTTCTTTCTGGCCACCGGCATTGCCCTGGTTCTGTTGATGGCTCTGAGTCTGTTTCGCGCCGTGGTTGGTCCGACATTTCTTGACCGAATCCTAGGCGGCAACGTAATTGGTACTAAAACGACTGTACTCCTTCTGGTGATCGGCCTGCTCTACGACAACCTGGGAATGTTTGTCGATATTGCCCTGGCCTATGCCCTGCTCAACTTCATTGCCACACTCGGTGCTGCCAAGTTCTTTCTGCGGCGACTCGGTGTGTTCATGGAAGACAGCGAACAGGAGGAGAGTTTATGACGGTCCTGTCGATTCTCACCATAATCCTGATGCTTTTGGGGCTCTTCTTTTTTCTTGCCGGAACGATCGGACTTCTGCGGCTACCGGACTTCTACTCTCGTCTGCATGCTGCCGGTAAATGCGATTCCCTGGCAGCCGTACTGATGATTGCCGGAATGGCAGCTTACAACCTTGAAACCTTCTCTTTCGGCGCGCTTCTGGTCAGCACCAAGCTCTTCCTGATTGCCGCATTTGTCTTTGTCACCAGCCCGACTGCTACCCATGCAATCACAGAGGCCGCTCTGGTTCTTGGCGTAAAACCCTGGAAACGGACGAGAGGGAGACAAACAGGGGGGAAACGGTCATGATCTGGCAAATTGACCTCATGATTCTAACCTTGGTGGTGGTTTGCGCCCTGGTGGCAATCAACATCAAGGACTTGCTTGGCGCATCGGTTGTGTTTGGTATCTACAGCTTTTTGATGTGCCTGTTGTGGGCTGAAATGGGTGCCGTCGACGTAGCCTTCACTGAAGCCACTGTCGGTGCAGGTGTCAGCACTATCTTCTTTATCGCAGCTATTTTGAGAACCACCAGAAGGAGCAAAGATTGAAAAGTTTAGCCTTGCTCGCAACCCTGGTGACAGGGGCTCTGTTGCTGTACGGAACCAAGGACTTCCCCGCCTGGGGAGACCCCCAGGCACCGGCCAGCACCTATCTCTCTCCGGTTTATATCGAAAAAGCCGTAGAGCAGACGCACGTCCCCAATATCGTCACAGCCGTACTCGGCGATTACCGGGGCTACGACACCATGTTTGAAACAGTGGTCATCTATTGTGCAGGCATGGCCGTAGTCAGCGTCTTGTGGAGGAGAAAAGAAGAATGAGGGACATCAGCGAACATACCGCCGGAGAAGACCTGATCATCAAGACTTCGGTGCGATTGATGGTTCCCTTCATCCAGGTGTTCGGACTTTATGTCATCGTCCACGGTCATTACAGCCCGGGTGGCGGCTTTCAAGGTGGAGTCATTCTCGGCGCGTCCTTCATCCTGCTGGCCCTGGCCTTTGGTATGAAAACCTCCCAGGAATACATGACGATCCATGTCAATGCGGTTTTCAACAATCTCGGCCCGGCCATTTTTATCGGGGTTGGAGTGCTCTGTGCCCTCTTCGGCGGCCTTTTCCTAGATTACAGCGCTCTCGACAAGCTGATTCCTTTAGGCCCGGTTGAGTGGCGTTCTTTTGGCATCTTCCTGATTGAAGTCGGGGTCGGCGTGGCGGTTATGAGCATTATGGTTCTGCTCTACTGGAATCTCAGTTCCGGTGGCGCCATGGATGAGGGCCTCTAGCTATGGAGACGATAATCGGCGAAGTCGTCGCCAAATATAACTACTGGATCTACGTTGTGCTGATGATGATCGGCTTTTACGCGATGATCGGCAAGCGCAACCTGATCAAAAAGCTGATCGGCATGAACATCTTCCAGACCTCCATCATTCTTTTCTTCGTTTCAACCGGAGTCAAAAAGGGTGGCGGCATCCCGATCGTTGACAAGTACCAGGCGCTTGCCGGCCACGTTGAAGCAGCGTCCACGGTTAACCCTCTGCCGCACGTATTGATGCTGACGGCGATCGTCGTCGGTGTCAGCGTTACCGGCGTGGCCCTGGCCGTACTGCAGCGCATCTATCAAGAATATGGCACCCTCGAAGAGGATGAAATCCTGGAGAAACTCCAGCGATGAGTGCAACCAATCTACATCTCTTCGTTCTGGTCGTGCCGCTCCTCGCGGCCCTGGCAATCAACCTGCTGGGCCGTAGATCCCGACAGTGGATAGCACCGCTGGTCCTTGGGTCCCTGGCCTTCTCCGTTTTCGGCTCGATTATCATTATGGCCCGTGTGATCGAACACGGAACCCTGCGCTACACGGTCGGCAACTGGCAGCCACCCTACGGCATCGAGCTGGTAGTCGATCCCTTAAGTGCCCTGATGATGGTGCTCATTTCAGTGGTCGCCCTGTTAGCATCATTCTCGTCATTGAAAAGCGTCGAACAGGAACTCCCCGGCCGGGAACATTTTTTCTTTACTCTCTACATGATCCTGATTGCAGGCCTGTTCGGTCTGGTGCTGACCGGCGATGCCTTCAATCTCTACGTTCTGCTCGAGATCACCTCGATCACCACCTACGGCCTGATTGCCATGGGAAAAGGACGGGCGGCTCTCTCCAGCTTCAATTACATCATCATGGGCTCGATCGCTGCCTGTTTCTATCTACTGGGAATCGGCTATATCTACATCCTGACCGGGACCCTGAACATGGCCGATATCGCCCGGATTCTGCCGACCCTGGACACCCCGGTGGCGACCGCCACAGCAATTGCTTTCGTGCTGGTCGGGTTATGGATCAAAATGGCCTTTTTCCCACTGCACAGCTGGCTGCCCAACGCTTACAGCCAGGCGCCCACCGGCGCCGGCACCCTGATCGCACCACTGATGACCAAGGTAACAGTCTATCTGATGGTGCGTGTGATCCTGACCATGTACACGCCAGCGCTGGTCTTTACCCACGAATGGATCGCCCAGGGTGTGGTGTGGGCTGCAGCCCTTGCAATCATATGCGGATCAGTGCTCGCTCTGGGACAGAAAGACCTGCGGCGCATGCTGACCTACATTATTGTTGCTGAAGTCGGCTATATGGTCGGCGGTATATTTCTGGCCAACGCCAACGGCCTGACCGGTAGCATCCTGCACATTGTCAACGACGCCCTCATGACCCTCTGCCTCTTTCTGGTCGTCGCTGCCATCATCTACCGTCAGGGGAGCGTCTCCCT